>SFOL01000088.1 GCA_004552385.1 Bacteroidales bacterium
CTGCTGAGCATCTTGGCATTGCTGCCAGTAATCATAACTCTATACTTAGAATCTGCAAGTCTTCTTGCAAATTTTTCCCACCCGTAAACAACCTGTATTTCATCAAGGTATATCAGTGGCTTTTTTTCTGGATATAACTCGAAATAGGCATCCAATATTTCTCCCAAACTGTCTGAAGAAATATCTGACAACCTTTCATCCTCGAAATTTATGTAGAGTATGTTTTCTTGTGTCAGCCCTGGACTCTTCATCATATTCTGGGCATCCTGATACATCATAAAGGATTTTCCAGCACGCCTTAAACCGACAAGCACATAGTTTGCATGAGTATCAAACTGGATTTCCCTTCGAATAATAAAGAATTCCGGAATGGCCTTTTGCTTCTCTATTATTAGTTTTTTTATAATCTGTTTATCCATAAGAGCAAAGTTTACTTTGCAAATATAAGAAAAAACATTAAAGTATATTTAATGGTTTAAAATATCATTTCAAAGTCGTAATGTTTTAAATACAATTCCAAATTGCTTATTGAAACAATATCCTATGGCTCACAGAGCCAAACTCACGCCTTGTGGTCAAGGACGGTGTACTTGGAGTGGTTTGAGATGTACTCCGGCACGAGGCGCTTCATGGAGGCTACCACGGCCATGTCGTCGTAGGTGTGGGACTGGGCGATCAGGGCGTCTATCTCGCGGCTCACATCGGACCAGTCATATTCACGGACACAGGCGATGCGGATCTTTTCGTGGAACGACGGCTTCGTCGCCTCCGACTCGCTCAGGACCTCCTCGTAGAGCTTCTCCCCGTCCCTCAGGCCGGTGTACTTGATCTCCACGCCCTTCGCCCCGCTCAGCTCGATCATGCGACGCGCCAGGTCGGCGATGCGCACCGGCTTGCCCATGTCGAAGACGAAGATCTCGCCGCCCTCGCCCTTCGTGCCGGCCTCAAGGACCAGCTCGCAGGCCTCGGGAATCAGCATGAAGTACCTTATGATGTTGGGGTCCGTCACCGTCACCGGGCCGCCGGCCTTGATCTGGCGCTCGAAAATCGGAATCACGGAGCCGTTGGAGCCTAAGACGTTGCCGAAGCGGGTGGTGATGAACTGGGTCTGCCCCTTCACCACGCCGTCACGCTCCGCCTTGTTGAGGCTCTGCACATAGACCTCGCATATTCGTTTGCTGCATCCCATCACGTTCGTCGGGTTCACAGCCTTGTCGGTGGACACCATCACGAAGCGGCGCACACCGTATTTGACCGAAAGGTCGGCCAGGATCTTCGTGCCGAGGACGTTGTTCTGGATGCTCTCGCAAGGGTTGTCCTCCATCATCGGAACGTGCTTGTACGCCGCGGCGTGGAAGACATATTCAGGAAGGAACGTTTTGAATATGTTCTCCATCCTGTCAGCCTTGGTGATCGACGTCACCACGGTGGCGCATGGCACAGACGGGAAGTCATGCGCCATCATCCTGCGGATGTCGTGCTGCGGAGTCTCGGCGGAGTCGATCAGCATCATCTTCGAAGGTGCGAACGACGCGACCTGGCGGACGATCTCGCTGCCGATGCTTCCGGCGGAACCGGTGATCAGGATGCGCTTCCCACGGACGGACTCGGCCACGGATTCCAGGTCGACGCAGATCTCGTCACGAGGCAAAAGATCCTCGATGCTGACCTCCTTCAAGGCCGGCGCTCCCTTGATCGCATCATGCTCGGTGTCAACGACATTGTTGGCCGAGAATATTCTTGCGCCGCTTTGCAGGATGTAGTCCTGAAGAGCCGTGTCATTGCGGAACCTGTCGATCCTGCCCGGAGCGACCAGCACGGCGGCGATCCCCTTGCGGCGGATCGCATCCGGCAGACTGGCGTCAACCTCGTAGACCGGCTCGCCCATCAGGCGCGTGCCGTTGGCTCCAAGCACCGGATCGTGGGAGATGAAGCCTCGGAGACGGTAGTGCATCGGTTTCTCGCTGCGGATCGCCTTCGCGAGTCCGATGCCGCCGGCGCGGATGCCATAGATGAAGACATTCTTCGCACCCTCCGTCCGGAAATAGGTGTCGTAGACCCATTTGATAGAAACGCGAAGCAGCCACATCAAACCGGTCGCGATGGCTTCCGCAATCAGGATATGCCGCACCTGCACGTGGGCGAACACCCGAGACGGGCAGCTGTTCGTGAAGAAATGGACGGCTATCACCGCCAATGCGGAGCATCCCATCGCCTGCGCCACACGGATGAGGTCGTTGAACGATGAGTAGCGGATGATTCCCGAATATGTCCGGAAGATGGCAAAGAATATGAAGTGGATGCCGACGCACAGCAGCATCAGGTAGGTCAACGGCCAAAAGTTCAGCTGAAGGGCGGTGCCACGGTTGAAGCACCAGTAGACGAACACTCCGGACAAAAACAGAATGGCACTGTCCAGAAGCAGCACGCACCAGTGCGGGAACGTGCGCTTCGAGAAGTACGAGTCAACTATCTTGCGGATCGACAGCATTATGGAAAATAATTTTGATTAATAGGTATTACGGTGAAGTAGGCGGCTAGTCTCTCTCAAAGAGGTCGCGGGTGTAGACCTTGGCCCGGACATCGTCCAGGACGCGGTCGTAGCGGTTGGCGATGATGGAGTCGGCGCGGCGCTTGAACTCGGCGATGTCGTTGACCACCTTGCTGCCGAAGAAGGACGCGCCGTCCTCCAGCGTAGGCTCGTAGACAATGACCTCGGCGCCCTTGGCCTTGATCCTCTTCATGATGCCCTGGATGGCGCTCTGGCGGAAATTGTCGCTGTTGGACTTCATCGTGAGACGGTAGACCCCGATCACGCATTTCTTCTCGCGGGCGCTGTCGTACTGGCTGTTCTCGGAATAATAGCCGGCCCTCTGGAGCACCTGGTCGGCGATGAAGTCCTTCCTGGTGCGGTTGGACTCCACAATGGCCTGGATAAGGTTCTCCGGCACGTCGGCGTAGTTCGCCAACAGCTGTTTGGTGTCCTTCGGGAGGCAATAGCCGCCATAGCCGAAGGACGGATTGTTGTAGTGCGAGCCGATGCGAGGATCCAGACACACGCCGTCGATGATGGACCTCGTGTCGAGTCCCTTCATCTCCGCATAGGTGTCCAGCTCGTTGAAATAGCTGACGCGGAGGGCAAGGTAGGTGTTGGCGAACAGCTTCACCGCCTCCGCCTCCGTGGAACCCATGAACAGCACCGGAACATCCTCTTTCAGAGAGCCTTCCTTGATGAGTGCGGCAAAAGTGCCGGCAGCCTCTTCGAGAGCGGAGTCTCCCCTGTCGTAGCCGACGATGATGCGGCTCGGATAGAGGTTGTCATAGAGCGCCTTGGACTCACGCAGGAACTCAGGAGCGAATATGATGTTTGGCACCACCACCCTCATCGTGCCGTCGGCGAGGCGTTCCCTGTACGAGAACCTTTCCCGCACAGAGGCGGTGTAGCCCACAGGGACGGTGGACTTGATGACCATCACTGCATCGGGATTAACCTTCAGCACGAGGTCGATCACCTCCTCCACGTGCGACGTGTCGAAGAAGTTCTTCTTCGGGTCGTAGTTAGTGGGAGCGGCGATCACCACGAAGTCCGCGTCCCTGTAGGCGGCCTCACCGTCAAGCGTGGCGGTGAGGTCGAGTGGCTTCTCGCGGAGATACCTCTCGATGTACTCGTCCTGGATCGGGGACTCGCGACGGTTTATCCTATCGACCTTGTCGGCGATCACATCAACGGCAGTCACCTTGTGGCGCTGGGACAGCAGGGTGGCTATGGAGAGGCCGACGTAGCCAGTACCGGCCACGGCGATCCTCAACTCTTTCAGATTTCGCATAAGATATGTTTTTTGGGTTATGGTTTTGCCGGCGCGCCGGAGGGACCGGTGCGCAGGCGAAGTCAGCGGGCGGATTTACCTGGCTTTGTTGTCGGAGCTGTAGTAGGAGCCGCCATTGTGGCCGTAGTAACCGTAATGGCCATAGGTGCCGTAGTTCCCGTAGTAGCCGTCGGAGGACGCGGTCCCGTTGAGGACGCAGCAGAGTCCCCTGTACTCCCCGTCGCGGTAGAGCGCGTCGAGGTCCGGGAGCATGGCCTTGTCGAACTGCCCGGCCCTGACGACAAAGAGCGTCCTGTCCACATAGTCGTTGATGACGCGCGCGTCGGTGACGATCTCCACCGGCGGGCAGTCGATGATGATCACATCGTACTCATTCCTGAGGACGGCGATCGCATCGGCGAGGCGCTTGTCGGCGAGCAGCTCAGCAGGGTTCGGAGGGATGGATCCCGCCGGAAGAGTGTCAGGTACCGTCATCGTGTCCTTCGAACGGACAATCACATCGTGCACATCGGCGACGATCCCAGCGAGATAGTCGCTGAGGCCAGGCTTCGGCGAGCCGACAAGCTCGGAGAGCGTGGCGTGACGCAGATCACCGTCGATGGCCAGCACACGCTTACCCTTGATGGCAAAGCTGACGGCCAGGTTGGACGACACGAATGACTTGCCTGAACCCGGGTTGAATGACGTGACGGCGACGACCTTGCTTCCTGGCTCGCGCATCATGAACTCAAGGTTGGTTCGCAGCACCCTGAACGCCTCGTTGACCACATTGCGGTTGCCGTGACGGACCACGATGAAATCGGCTCCACTGAGGGTTTTCCGCTTTCCGATTGCCTTGGTGGCAGTCTCGGCAGAGAGCGGAATCTCGCCGGCGAAAGGCACGGAGACTCCCTTGAGGTCGCGGCGGGAGCGCACCTTCGTGTCGGTCGCCATCAGCAGATAGATGATCCCGGCAGGAATCATCAGACCCAGGAGAAACGCCATCATCATGATCTTCATGGACTGCGGGGAGACCGGGAATATTCCTGAGATAGGATGCTTGATGATCCTTGTGTTGTAGGCGGTGAACGCCTGCGAGAGCTCGTTCTCCTCGCGCTTCTGCAAGAGGAAGAGGTACAGAGCCTGCTTCACGGTCTGCTGACGCTCGACCGAGAGGAGCCGCTTCGCCTGGTTAGGATTCGCGGCGATGCGCGCGGTGTTCTGGCGGGCGGTACCCTTGAGATTCTCGTATTTCGTGTTGAGGGCAAGGATCTCGTTGTCTATGGACCGGGAGATCGACCCCCTCATCGAGGCCAGAGCCTGGTCGAGATCCTTCACAAGCACGTTCTCCTCGCCGGAGTTCGCCACGAGGTTGTTCCTCTGCAGGATCTTGGAGTTGTACTCGGAGATGCCGCTCTCGATTGTCTGGCTGCTCAGCCCCATGTTGGCGGGAAGCGGCTGGTTGCGGTTGTCCTCCTTGCCGATGTAGTCCTTGATGTAGCGCGCCATGTAGAGCTGGTTGCTCACGTCCTGGAGCTGCTGGTTCAGCACCGTGCTCTGCTGCATGTACATCGTCGCGGCGGCACCCACGTCAGGGATCATGTTCTCCGACTTGTAGGCGGAGATGTCGGAGTCCACGCCCGCCAGCTCGCCCTCGATCACCCTGAGACGGTCGTTGATGAACACCGAGGTGGAGTTCGCTATCTGGTTCTTGTCACGCACCCAGTTCTCGTTGTAGACGGCGATCAGGGTGTTCAGGATGTCCTGGGCACGCTGGGTGGACACGTCCTTGATAGAGAGCGCGATGATGTCGGCGTTCTTGTCGGCGAGGTTCACCTGGAGTCTGTTCAGGTAAGACTGTGTCACGCCGCGCTGGCCCGACTTTCTGACGTTGACCGGCTTTTTCATCGCCTCCCCGGAGTAGTCCTTCGTCTTCTGAACGATGATCCTTCCGACAGGAGTCTGGAGGGTGTCGCCGTAGTGTCCCACGACCGGCTTGCCGCCGACCTTCTCGTTCTTATGGATGAAGTCATTCAGGGTGACTCTCCCGCCGTTCTCGCTGACGGTGAATCCGGCTCCCACGTTCTCATCCACATCGAGCAGGTCGGCGGAGATCGGCAGCGACGTGCCGTAGAGCACGTTCCTGTGGAAGGTGCCGTCCACCGTGTAGCTCATGTACAGGCGAAGCCTGGCCACCACCTCGCTCATGATGTCCGGGGATTCGAAGGCGTGCAGCTCGTTGTTGACGTTTGACTTGACGGCGAAGAGGCCCATGTTGCCGAACTCGCCGATGTCCCCCGGCATGGACGCGCCCTTGGTGTTGGACTTGATCTGGATGTCAGCGGAGGTGTTGTACGTAGGAGTTGACCTGAGGATGTACAAGGCACCTAAAGCCAGGCAGACCGCCAGGCTCAGGGCGAACCAGTACCATCTGGACAGGCAGCGGCGCACAAGCTGGCCGATCTGCACGGTCTCCTCCTGCTGCCGGGTATTGTTATCCGTGTTGATGTTGTTCTCCATTGTTTTGAATCGCTTTGATGTTATAGTGTTTCTTCACAAGGTTCCAAGGCGGATCACTTCCCCGACCCGCTCCTCGTGGCGATGATCACGATCGTGTTGGTGATGGACGCCGCGAGCGAAGTCAGCGAGATCCAGAACGAGGTGGAGCGGACATTGTTGCCGTTCACCGTGGACTGCCTTGCCCGCACGTCGTTCGGATCGACGTAGATCACGTCGTTCTGGCGGATGTAGTAGGCCGGCGAGGCTATCAGGTCGGCGGCTGAGCAGAGGTTCACCTCGTAGGTCAGCATCTTGCCGTTCTCGTTGCGCAGCACCTTCACGTTCTCGCGCTTTCCGTAGATGGTCAAGTCACCGGCGGTTCCGATGGCGTCGAGAATCGTCACGGCATCCTTGTCGATGGCGTAGCGCCCCGGCTTCTCAACCTCGCCAAGCACCTGATAGTACAGGTTCATGAAGTCAACGGTCACCACGGCGTCCGTCGCCTGCCCCTGCTCATTGAGCTCCTTCTTGATCACGGAGGCGATCTCATCACGCGTCAGCCCCGCCACGGCCACCTCGCCGAGGACAGGGAAGTCGATGCAGCCCCGGTCATCCACCGTGTAACCAGAGATGTAGCCCTGGCTGTAACCGGAAGTGATGGTGCTGCGGGTGTTCTCACCGAGACGCTGCGTCACGTACGGCAGGTTGAAAAGGGCTGTCAGCTCGGGACTCTTGCAGTTCACGATGATCGAGATCTTGTCCTTCGGGC
>SFOL01000089.1 GCA_004552385.1 Bacteroidales bacterium
CAGCCGCCTCCTCGGAGGCGGTGAAGTCCTCCAGCTCCAGCCGTGGCGTTTTGCCCAAGGCGGTGCAAAGCTCCACGAACTCGCCCATGCCGCCCTCGAACTCTCCGTCAAGGGCTTGCGCCACGACCCTCACAGGCACGCCGAGCCTCCGTGCGAGCTGGCTTCTGGACAGTCGGTGCACCGCCTTGTACTCCGCCATCGCCCTGAACAGCTTCAGCCGCCAGTCCGCCGCCCAGTAGCCTGACGATGTCAGAACCTCGTCCCTCTTCATGCCCCTCACTCCGTGACGACCACGTCCGCCGCGCTCCTTATGTGCGCGTGCGGGTTGGCGCACACCGAGGTGGCGCGGTACTCGGGCTTCCACCGGAAAAAGAGGAAGCGGCGGCGGTAGCGCACGTGGACGACGGTCGTCACGCTGTCCCTCACGGAGCACGAGAGAATCTGAGGTGCGTGTCTGCGGGGCGGTTCCATCATAGGGCGTGTGGGCCGCCGAGCCACTCGGCGCGCGGCTGAAAGAAAAAGAGGCGGGGCCTGCCCATCTCCCGGATGCAAGCCCCGCTTACCTCTCTGCGCGCCGGCGCAAGCCGTGCGCGGATGTTAAAAGTGTATATGACAGGCCTGTTACAAGAACTTGTACATCTCGCCTTCCGATTTCCTCACTTTGGGCTTGGGCTCGTCCGCCGCATAGCCAATAGGCAGTAATACCACAGCCTCCTCGCTCTCGCCGAGGTTCAGGTTGCGGTGCACCTTGGCCGCGTCGAAGTTGCATATCCAGCATGTGCCCAGCCCCAGCTCGGCTGCCCGCAGCGTCATGTGGTCGGTGGCAATCGCCGCGTCGATGTCGGCGTGGTCTTTGCCGTCATTGCCCCTGTGCCAGCTCTGCGAATGGTCCGCTATGACCACTATCATGCAGCTCGCGCTCTTCAGCCATTCCCTTTCGTAGGCCGACCTCAGCACATCCAGCGTCGACTCGTCCGTGACGCACAGCAGTCTGAACGGCTGCTTGTTACATGCGGTCGGGGCTAACCTCGCCGCCTCCATCACTTCGGTCAGCTCCTGATGGCTCGGCGCCCCCGCCTTATACTTCCTAACGGAGCGGCGCTCCTCTATAGCTTGCTTTACGTCCATAGTTCTTTTGTTTTTTACATTAATGCTGCGAAAAATGGCGCGCCGACCACGGTCAGAATCCCGCTCACCACTATCGAGAGGCTGCTCATGGCGCCCTCTATGGGGCCAAGCTCCATGGCCTTGGCGGTGCCGACGGCGTGAGACGCGCTGCCGATGGCTATGCCCTTGGCTATCGGCTCCTTGATGCGCATCAGCTTTAACGCCTGTTCCGCAAAAATGTTGCCCAAGACACCTGTCACTACTATCACGACCACCGTCACGGACACGTATCCGCCCAGCTCCTCAGACACGCCTATGCCTATGGCTGTCGTGATCGATTTGGGCAGGAATGTGACGTAGGCCTCGTGACTGAAATGGAACATGGCCGCCAAGGCGAGTACGCAAGTCATGCTCGACAGCGCGCCGGCCAGTATACCCGCCACCACGGCTTTGTAGTTCTGCTTTAGGAGCTCCATCTGCTGGTAGAGAGGCACTGCGAGGCAGATGGTTGCCGGGGTAAGGAGGTACGATATGCAGTCTGCGCCCTCGGCGTAGCTGTCATAGCTCACGCCTGTTGCGAGCAGGAAGACCAGTATCAGAGCTATGGACACGAGAAGCGGGTTGAACAGCGCCGTCTTGAACCTTTTTTTCAGCAGCATCCCAAGGGCGTATGAGGCGAACGTGACCATGACACCGAAGAAGACCGAGTTCTCAATAAATTCACGCATCTTGCTCGCCCTCCCTTCTCTTTCCGCGCCTGATTATAATCTGGGTCACGACGCCTGCCGCGTACATCACGACGAATGTGCTCACGACGGTCACGGCGACGTAAGCCGCAAGGGAGTCTTTCACCACGTCCCACGACTTAAGAAGCCCTACGGCCGCGGGTATGAACATTATGGGCATTATCTCTATCAGGAATGCGCTCGTCTCCGCTATGTCCGACACTTTCACGACTCTCAGCTGCAGAGCCGTGAACAGCAGGGCTATGCCGTATATGCTGGCCGGGATGGGCAGCGGCAGCAGCGCGTGGAGTATCTCGCCTGCGAACGAGAACGCCAGTATTATCAGGAATTGTTTTACAAGTTTCATCTCTTTGGGCCTTAAGCCTGTTTGCCGTGTAGTGTGTCTGCGTATGATTCTATAATGCGGGCCGCGTCGTCAAAACCTATCTTGTTACTGTCTAGGCAAATGTCATAGTTGGCCGCGTCGCCCCACGTCTCGCCTGTGTAATAGTTGTGGTATGCGCGACGGCTCTCGTCTTTGCTGTCCACGAGCTTCTCGGCCTCCTCCGGACTTATCTGCTTATACCCTTCCATGAACTTTATCCTGTCTTCGCGGCTGCCTTTCAGGAATACCGACACCAGGTCTTTCCGACCGCGGAATATGTAGTTGCCGCACCGGCCCACTATTATGCAGTCTGAGTTGCCCACCAGCCCCAGCAAGGCGCCGCGAGTGCGTTCCGTCACGTGGCTTATGCTGTCGGACTGCGTGATGGCGAATAGGAGAGTGTTCACGGGGTACTCGGCGAAAAAGTCCGCCATCTCGTCCTCTATGCCTTTATCCTTGGCCATCGACTCAAGTTTTTTAATGGTGTAGAGGGGTATGCCATAGTGTTTTGATAGCAGCTCGGCTATTATCAGTCCGCCGCTTCCGCATTGGCGCGCGATAGTGATGATCATTATAGTCTGTTGTTTGCTCTTTTTCGGTGGCTAAATTTATGAGTTTGAAATTTTACGTGTTGTCAAATATGGTTAAAAATGCTTCTCGGCGCGCGGTCGTCGCGGCTCGTCTTTATTCTACGCCCGCCAACTGTTTCGTGGTGCCGGAAAACGGGTTGATGGCCGCCGCCCCTCTTATCTTTGCAGATGTTAACCTCTTTTGAGTGTTGCGTGGCGTTTTATGACATAAATTTGCAGTAATGATTTTTTTGCGGATCGGCAATCCAACTTTAGTAGACCTCAGATGAACAAGATTACCACACTTATCATTATCCTGCTGATAGCCTTTTCCGGCTGCACTTCCCATAAAAAACGCATACATCTCATAGGTGACTCCACGATGGCGGACTATGAGGAGAACGTCACGCAGATGAGGGGGTGGGGTGAGATGTTCAGACTCTTTGTGCCCGAGGACATCATAGTCATAGACCACGCCAAGCCCGGGCGTAGCTCCCGAAGTTTCTATGACGAGGGGCGGTGGAACGCCGTCAAGCAGCAAATTGTCGAGGGCGACGTCGTCCTCATACAGTTCGCGCACAACGACGAGAAGGAGCAAGGCAAAGATGGCGCCGACGGCCGCGGGACCGCGCCTTGGTCCACCTACAGGTCCTACCTCAAAAAGTATATCAACGAGACGAGGCGGCTCGGAGCCACGCCCATCCTCGTCCAGCCTATCGTCCGCAGGTATTTTGACGGCAACAGCCTCTCCGCCCGCGGATGCCACAATATCGGCTGTCCTGCCGACTCCACTCTCGACTACACGGCGGCAATGCGTTGCGTGGCTGTCGAGACCGAGGCTCCGGTTATCGACCTCTGTTCCAAAACAAGACAGATCGTCGAGGCTTACGGCCCCGTCGAGTCCAAAAACCAGCTCTACGTCCAGGCCGACAATACGCACACGTCCATGAAAGGGGCGGCTCTCTTCGCTCTCGCCGTGGCTGAGATTTTAGACACCATGGACGTCTGGGAGCCCGGGACGGTCCGGCATCCGCAAATCGTCACCAACCCGTCGACTTTCGACTTCGGCGAGGTCTTCATCGGAGACACCGTCTGGCAGACGTTTGACGTCATCGACTTTGACGGCATCTCAACCCTGACCCCTAAATTCTTGTCGCACAGGGAGTGCATCAACATCATAGCATCGGATGGCGTCAAGCTCTCGTCCGACCTCAAGTCGCCTTTGGTCGACTCGTTGAGCGTCTACACGAACTGCGGTGCGAACGTCATTGTGCACTACTCGCCGCGCACGGGGCTATCCGAGTCCATGAAACTCAAAGTTGAGACCCCTTCCGCAAGCGTCAGCATCCCCATAAAAGCCCGAGGGCGCATGCTCAGCCGCTCCGAGACGCTTTCCTTGCAGTGGGCCAACGTTCAGGCGCCGCAGGGTAATGTTGAGCTGTCGGCCAAGATGACCGCGGTCAAAGGACTTGTCGCGTCGCCCGATGGCTTCATGCCCGAAGACGGCCATTGGCCTGCCGAAATTGATGAGAATGGCGAGCGCTACGTGCAGTTGACGCTCACAGCCGGCAGCCGGTGCGTCAAGATAAAGAATATTGCGATAAGGTCTTGCGGAGCATTCTCCTACAGAATGTCTTGCGCCTTTGGCAAAGACTTCTATCGCAACAGCGTCCTGGGCGAGCGTCAGCATCCGGCCCCCGGCGCGATCAGCCTCGACTCCTTCTCGACCTCGGTCGTCCTGAGACCTGCGCAGAGCCTGCTCGTCAGGGTTTACCCATGGTCAAATGACGTGGCCGACAATGTCAAGTTCTCCTTCAGCGATGTCGACATTCGGGCGGATGTCGTGGAGTGACACACGAATGCGCCGGGCGACGCTAACATTTTTTGTTTCATTTTCTGTATATTCGCGATGAGGTGGGGTTTGGCTCTTATCGCCATCCCGACACCTTTTTCACGAAGCTACTATGCAGAACACGCACTATAAATACGATCCCGAGACCCTTAGCTATAAGGAAATCAAGCGAGGAATGAAATACTACGCCAAGCGGGCGGTGTTTCACCTCACCTTCGGGCTCGTCGTCTCCATCGGACTCTTTTTCCTTTATGTCTACATCTTTGACAGCCCCAAGGAGAAAAAGCTCAAGCGCGAGCAGCATGAGCTCCTCGCACAGTATGAGCAGATGAACAGGAGACTCGACCAGATAGAGCAGGTGTTGGAGGACATTCATTCGCGAGACGAGAATATTTACAGGGTCATCTACGAGGCCGACTCCATCCCCGTCTCCGTCCGAAAAGCAGGGTTCGGCGGCATCAACAGGTACAAGGAGATGGAGACTATGCCAAACTCCGACCTCATAATTGCCACCGCCAAAAGGCTCGACGTGGTCTCGAAACAGCTCTACGTGCAGAGCAAATCGTTCGACGAGATCATCAAACTCGTCAACTCGAACAACGAGATGCTGCGCTGCATCCCAGCCATAATGCCGATCAACAACAAGGACCTCACCAGGACCGCCTCCGGCTGGGGGTGGAGGGTGCACCCCGTCTATAAGATCAAGAAGTTCCACGAGGGGATGGACTTCTCGGCACCTGTCGGCACTGAGATATACGCCACGGGAGACGGCGTGGTGGCAAGCGTCGAGACCAGCTTCAGCGGATACGGCAAACACGTCAAGATCGACCACGGGTTCGGATATATGACCCTCTACGGGCATATGAGCAAATTCAACGTCCGACCCGGGCAAAAGGTCAAGCGCGGAGACGTCATCGGCTATGTCGGCAGCACGGGCATCAGCACAGGCCCGCACCTCCACTACGAGGTCGTCAAGAAAGGTCAGAAGGTCAACCCGCAGCTCTACTACTTCCAGGAGGATCTCGACGCTGACGACTACGAGAGGATGATCGAGATCTCCACAAACAGCAACCGGACGTTCGACTAACATGGTTCTCTGCGGTATAGACCTGGCGGATCTTAAAGAAACCGTCATAACACTGCTCCGGTGTCGGTACGTCATCGCTGTCTCCGTCTTTCTCGTCTGGGTCGGGTTCTTTGACGACGACAACCTCTTTGTCAAATACTCCCAAAGACAGGAGATCGAGAGGCTCGAGGCCGAAAAGGTGGCGCTTGAGCAGGGCATAGAGCGCGACAAGCGGAAAATGGGCGAACTAAGGAATAACAGGGAGTCCCTTGAGAAGTTCGCCCGCGAGGAGTACTATATGAAAAAGCCCGACGAGGTCATTTTCATAGTGCGGTAGGCGCACCCTTGCGGGTGCCGCACGCAAGTTCTCAACCCGGATATTTTCATATGGAGACAAAATCAGACATACTAACCCTGGCGGCAATGTCCGCCGGGGTCATCGGCGCGGTGGCTTTCTGCGCCGGAGCCACAATAGGGTGGTGCGGGGTCCTCGCCTGCGGCCTGCTCCTCTTCTTCCTCCGCCTCAGGGGCAGGATGGGCGAGGACGACTTCCGCCAGAAACGGATCCTGTCAATCCTCATGTTCAGCGCCGTCGCACTTTGCGCCGCGGCGTACCTGATGATGGAGGGCAAAAGATACTGGCTCCTGCCGCTCATGATTTCCGCATGCGTTGAGTTCTATTCGAGCTTCCGTCTCAAGTAGTTTCGAGGTGGCCGCGGCATCCCAAAAAAGATACTAAATTCTTTTTTTATTGATAGTTAGGCATTATCTTTGCACCGCTTTACGGTAGTGAGATGCCATAAGCGCAAAAAATCGAACTAAACCATTAAGATAAATTTACTGAGATGACTAAAGCAGACATCGTCAACGAGATTGCCAAGAACACCGGTGTCGAGAAAGTCGCGGTCCAGAAGACCGTCGAGGCTTTTATGGAGACCATCAAGGCGTCACTCGTCAACGGCGAAAGCGTTTTCCTCCGAGGCTTCGGCAGCTTCGTCACGCGCAAGCGCGCCGAGAAGACAGCCCGCAACATCACCAAAGGCATTGCCATTACCATCCCCGAGCACTCTATTCCGTCCTTCAAGCCCGCAAAGGTCTTCATGAGCGAGGTCAAGGACAGCAAGAATATCAAGAAATAACTGATTGTCTAACCTTTAAAAACACCTTTATATGCCAAGCGGTAAGAAGAGGAAGCGCCACAAGATGGCTACGCACAAGCGTAAGAAGAGACTGAGAAAGAATAGGCATAAGCACTAAAATGCTGGCTTAAGCTCAACTTAATCTTTAATCCGCCACCGACTGGGTCTCTGGCGGTGCAAACAGAAAGCCCTCTGAGCTTTCTGTTTGTTTGTAAA
>SFOL01000090.1 GCA_004552385.1 Bacteroidales bacterium
CTCAGAGAAGTTGGTGATGGGGTAAGAGACAGAGACATAGTCTGCTGAGAAGACTCCATCAGAGGTGTGCCTCTTTTCGAGCACACAAGAGGAGAGCATGGCGGCCACAGCCAAGGCGACCGAGGAAAGTGTTATAAGTTTCATTGTTTCAATCGTTTAAAGATGCGTAAGGTTTACATTAAGAACACAAGGATGTGTCAGCTTTTCTTCAGCTTGCCCTTGGTGGCGGCGTTGAAGAGGAGCTCGAGGTTGATCTGCGTGTCGGGGTCGTCGGGCGACTTTGGGCGCATGATTGCGACTCCGGCCAGCGTCGGCTCGAAATAGATGGCGTCATCGGGGATGGCGGACTGTGGCACGATGCTGAAGACGTATTTGTCGGCAAGGTCGGTCTCGGTCTCGTTGAGGATGATCTCATGATTATCCATCACTACAATCTGGTCGAGGACTTGCTCAACGTCGTGCACCTGATGAGTAGAGATGACTATGAGCCTGTCGTCGGTCATGGCTTGGGCGATGACCTTGCGGAAAAGGCTCTTGCTGGGGATGTCAAGACCGTTGGTCGGTTCATCCATAAGGATGACAGACGCGCCGGAGGCCACCGCGAAACAAAGCAGGACCTTTTTGCGCTGGCCGAGGGAGAGCTGGCCGAGCCTGTCGATATCGGACGGGAGGCCAAAAGTGGCGAGGCAGTTATTGAGAAGCTCGCGACTAAACGACTGGTAGAAGGGGAAGTTGACCTTCACGTAGCTTTCGAGCGAAATGTGCGGAAGCGAAAACTCGTCGGGGACATAAAACAAGCTCGACATAGTTGACGGGTCGCGCTTGGAAACATCCTTGCCCCCGAGCAACACCCGCCCCGCTGAAGGACGAAGCAAACCGCACATGAGGCCGAGCAGCGTGGTCTTGCCGACCCCGTTGACGCCAAGGAGTCCGCAGACACGGCCGGGGGCAAATCTCAGGCTGAAGGCGTCAATGACATTACGCGCCGACGACGGGTAATGGTACGTAACATTTTCAATGCTAATCACAGTACCTCACTTTTGTTTTAGTGTTATACCTTAATAGAACACTGCAAAGATACATAAAGAAACAACACGCGCAACGGTCAGCAGAAAAAATATGAGAAGTAGATACTTTTAGCAACTGTAACAAAAAAAGCGCTTAAAAACAATGCGTAACATAGGGAAGACTACTACGGAAGGAGGCTCGACCGGATCAACATCAGGAACTGAAAACATGAGCCAAGACGACTGTCTATCACAACTTTGCGTCTTGCGAGCCTAATGATTAGCTGAAAAGCGGAGCGCTGGCCTATATGGCACGGGAAAAGGCAGACGGCGCAGAACGAAGGGAAGGAGCGTAGAGGGGGTGAGGACGTGCCAACTAACAAAGCACCGCGAAATTCGCCCGGCAAAGCCGACCTGAAAGCGCAAGAAGCCTGACACACGGGGAAAGCGGAGAGCGGCGACGAATCTAATTCAAAGTGGCAAAGCGAGAACAAACAACCGGCTCGGGAAAGGAATGTCAACAGAGTAATGGCGCACGGAATATCAGCGCCTGAAAAGCTTGACAAGAAGGAGCGAGAGCGAGAGGACGGCAGTGATGACCGCTCCGGAAGGCAGGTCCAAGACAAAGGAAAGAACAAGGCCGAGCAGACAGCCGATAAAAGCCACGATGGAGGAGAGCAACATCACGCGCGGCAGGGTGTAGACAAACGACATGGCGATGGCCTGCGGGATGGAGAAGACGGAGAGAACGAGAATGATACCGACCGCCTTGATGGACAACGAGATGGACAGCGCCACAAGGACGGCCGCCACCGCGGAGACCAAAGACGGGCGCCAACCGGCAAGACGCGCGTAGACAGGGTCGAAAGAAGAGTAGAGGAGCGGGCGGTAGAAAATGATGGCGCAAAGGACGACGACAAAAGCCGTGACGGAATTGGCCACGACATCGGCCAGGCTTACAGCCAAAAGGTCGCCAAACATGAAGCCCATCAGGTTGGGAGCGTAACCAGGCGACAGGCTAAGGAAGATGACCCCGATGGCCATACCAAGGCTCCAAAGCATGGCGATGGCGCTGTCATGCCGGACGCGTCCGCGGCTCGACGCCCAATTGACGCAAAGCGCCGTGACGACGGAGAAAACAAGCGCCCCGAGAGTGGGGTTCAAGCCAAAGAAATACGCAAGGCCGATGCCACCGAAACTGGCGTGAGTGATGCCCCCCGCCGCAAAGACCATACGTCGGGAGACTATGTAAGACCCGACGACACCACTTATCACAGATAGCAGCACGACGCTTACGAGCGCATATCGGGTAAAAGAGAAGCTTAAGAATGATGACAGATCCATATTTGAGCGTCATTCTGCAAGCCCAAGGAAAACGTGAGGTAAAGCGCCGAACCCGCGGGCCGAGACGGGGCGGGCAGAGGGGTGTGAAAAACAGACCGAATGGGTGGCGATAGACTCGGAGACCGAATGGTCGTGCGTGACAAGCACTACACCCATGATTCCCTTGAGCTTAGCAATCAAGGTATACAGACCCTCCTCGGAGTCGTGGTCAAGATAAGTGACGGGCTCGTCGAGCACAAGGATGTCGGGCGAGCTCATGAGCGCTCGGCAAAGAAGCGCACGCTGACGCTGTCCGCCCGAGACCCGCCCAATGGGCTTTTGCGCCACGCTTTCAAGCCCAGCGAACCTGATGAGCTCACCGGCCTTCTGGCATTGCCCGCGCGACGGGAAGAGCTTCGTCGACCGTGTGTCGCCCATCATTATGACGTCTGCGACGGTGATGGGGAAATCGAGATCGGCGGTGGTGATCTGCGGCAGATATCCGACAGAGAGGCCTTGCGCCCTTATGACGTGCCCATGGAGTGGCGCCATGATGCCGAGAAGCACCTTGACGATGGTCGTCTTGCCACTGCCATTGGGACCCTCAAGGGTCAGAATGGAGTCGCGCGTCACCTCAAAGGAGACGTGTGAGACCACGGCTTTCCCGTCATAGCCTGCCGAGACGTCGTGGAATGTTATGAGCGCATCCTTGTTCATCGGAGCGCATTAGACACAATATCCATGGTCTCGATCCAATTAGCTGATTCTGGTTGGAATTTGACCACACGGACACCCATGTCGGCCGCGGAAGCCTTCACCCTGTCGGGAGCGAACCCCTCCTGGAGGAAAAAGACTCGCGCGCCTGCCGCCTTTGCACTGTCGGCAAGAGCCGCGAAACGCCTGGGGCTTGGCGCGATGCCATCGCCGCCGACACACAATTGGCGGAAGCCATAGTCACGGGCCAGATAGGCAAGGGCCGGATGGTATATGACAAACGTCTGGCCAGGGTTGGACTCGGCCGCTTGAGCGAAGGCAGAGTCGGCCGACGCGATGTCCGACTTAAGGGAGACGAGTGACGAATCGACGAACGACGAATATGCGGGGAATATGACCTTGAGACTGTCAGCGAGGTTGCCGACCATAATGGCGGCTTGCCTTGGAGACAGCCAGAAGTGTGGATCGGCGGCTGAGTGGTGGGCATCGTGGTGGAGACAGTCATCAGAGGTTATTAGCGAGATGCCGCTGGAGACTTCGACCCAATGGAGTGAAGGCGCAGATGAGAGAATCCTCTCACGCCACGTGGTCTCAAATTCGAGGGGGCCGAACGCGATGTAGGCTTCCGACCCGGCCAAAGAAGCCATTTGGCTTGGCTTGGGGGTGTATGAGTCATGGTCGGCCCCTTGGGGTATCATGACGTTGACAGCCACGTCGGCCGGCAGGAGCCGCGAGACGAAGAAAGCCATGGCAGGGTTGGACACGGTGACATAACGCCCCCCGACGCCGCTCGAGCACGAGGCGAACGGCACGCACGCGGCAATGGTTGCCAAGATAAGCACGGCGGCACGCGCCATGCGACTACTTGCCGCCAAACAATTCGAAAACATCTTGGGAGTAATTCTTCGACACGGGAATCTCAATGGGGGTTGAGGTGTCAAGACGTACGACAAAACCATCTTTAGCCTTTTCAAAGACTCGGACATGTAGCCTGTTGACCATGTAGGAGCGGTGGCAACGCACGATGCCGCGCTGCCTCATTTCATCCTCAATATTCTTGAAAGAGCCGCGGATGAGAGAGGAGCCGACCTTGTCGCCGTCAATGTAATGTATGGAGAGATAGTTGTCCGCTCCCTTGATATAAAGCAGATCTTTGATGGCGACGACGAGCTTAATTTCGCCCTTCTGGTCATAGAAATTGACCATGGATGGCTCCGCTACGCCTCCGCCGGACGGTTGATGTCCTGCCCTGTATTCGCTTATTGCGCGCAGCCTGCGGTCTTTGTCTCTCCATGAGAAGTAAAGCCATGTGACCGCATAGGGGAGGAGGAGAATGCACGAAGTGTTCGCAAACGAGATCTTAAGGAGCTGTGGAAACGCCCTTTGGTCGTCAAACATGAAGATCTCAAGTATCGTGAAAGAGAACGCTATGCATACAATCTCGGCAGCGATCCACACGAGATAGGCCCAAAGCTGTATGGGGCGCCTGAGGTAGACGCATCGATGATGAAGCAGAAGCCTGCTGATGGAGACGACCATCATGCCAATGACCACGAGCAGGGAGGAGAGGAGAAAATAACGTCCCTCGCTGATGCCCCCCTTTATCCAATCCCTCGACCCGTATGGCTGGAACAGATTGATAAAGAAGAGGGTGAAAATGGCGGTAAAAGCCACCTGGCTGACCAAGTTGCCTTTCTCCACAAGATATTTAGGTATATTCTTACTGAAGTCCATTATCTTTGCGAAGATAACGAATAATTCAGAAACATCCCACAAGAAAAGTCGGAGCGTCGGAGCTCTATAGATACCGCTTCACAAGCCGCGAGATAAGGAGAATGGAGGCCAACGCGAGCCCCGCCACAAACCCCATCCAGACGCCGACCGGGCCGAGGTCCGCGACAAAAGCGAGGACAAAACCGACCGGGATGCACGTGACCGCATAAGATATGGTGGCCACCTTGGCCGGGTAAATAAGATCACCGAAGCCGCGCAACCCGGCTACGGCCGTTGCCTGCAGGCCGTCAAAGATTTGAAAAACCGCGCCGACAAGCATGAGCCGCGCGCCAATAGCTACGGCTTCGGGACTGTCGATGACCAAGCCTGGCAAAACTTCGCTGAGCGAGGCGAAGACGATGGCGGTGCAAGACATGAAGCCTGCCGCGACAAGAAGTCCCGTGACGGCATAACGCCTGGCGGAAGCGACATTGTCAGCCCCGACATCGACAGACACCTTGATAGTAACGGCAGTGCCGACCCCCGTCGCCATAAGGAACGTCATGCTCGTGAAGAGGTTCACGACCTGGTGAGCGGCTATGGCGGACGTGCAAATCCACCCCATCATGATGCCGCCAAAAGCAAAGCCTACGCACTCAATAACCGACTGCATGCCCACGGGCAAACCTACGAAGAAAAGACGCCGGGTGAGCGCTCGACCGTCGACATGGGCCGGGGAGACTCCCATGCCCCGCAACTTAGAGCGTAAGACGGCCTCCATGGCCCCCCACATAATAAAACGCGCAATGAGCGTGCTGACCGCAGCCCCGTAGACCCCGATGCCCTGAAAAGAGCCGACTCCGAATATCAAGACATAATTTAAAATGATATTCAAAACGTTGGACGAGAGGCCGATCGCCATCGGAGACGCCGTATCTTGCAGCCCCTCGGTTATAGTACGTGAGCAGACGAACATCTGCTGACCGATCATAGACAGAGCATAGATAGGCAAGTAGATTCGGGCTATGTCAACGACCTCGTCCGGCTGCCCCATAAACGGCATAAGAGCCGTAAGGAGTGTAAGCACGCAAAGCTGGAATATGACGACCCGCCAATGGAGGGAGCGTGCGTGGGCGATGAGCCTGCCTATGGCGTCAAAGTCTCCACGGCCAAGCCTACGGCCGACAAGCGGCGTCACAGACGCCCCTATGCCGATGCCGAAAAACATAAAAGGAATCGAGAGGTTGCCGGCAAACGACACCGCGGCAAGCTCAACGTCGCCAACCCTGCCGACCATTAAAGTGTCCGCCATATTGACGAGCAGTGCGCTGGCTTGGGAAGCGACGACAGGCGCGGCAAGACGCAACAAGGGAAGAACGCACTTGCCGAGCCCAGAATATTGAGATGATACAGTTGACTGAGACACCGAAAATCTATGAGCGGAAAAAGGAATGGCGCAGTTGACGAACGATCATATTGAACGGACGACACCAATGACCTTTGACAAACTGCGGACATCGGTCTTGTTGATAGAGAACGGAGGGACATCGGGGTTATCGCTACGGCACTCAATCGCGTCGGGCGAGGCTGGGTCTGTAAAAACGCGTTTGATCATTACGCCCTGCACTCCGTCAACAATGTACACCTCACCATAATCAACCCAGGCGTTGCTCTCGAGCTTTCGGCACGCGACAAGGTCTCCACTGACGAAGGTTGGCGTCATTGAGACACCTTGGATGCGGATAAGGAAATCGGCCCCCGCCTGAGCGAACTCCGGGACAAGGTAGCGAGTGCAATCATCAAGACATACCCCCGGCTCGTCGATCCCATTAAACCCCGCCAAGGCTGTGATAGGGATCAGTGGTAAATAGCCTGAGAGGCGTGGAGCGGCATCCCTACGCACATCAGCCGCATCAGAATCAACGCCTTTCATTATAGTTCCTACGCCGAGCAGAAGCCACTCCGTGGAAACGCCATAGGCCTTTGAGAGCATGGCTACATTATCGGTTGAGGCGTTGGCCTTGCCACCGAGGATGAGGGAGAGCCGACCGAGATAAAGTCCGAGCTTGGACATTACCTCATTCTTGTTGCGCGCAAGATTTTTGTCGAGCAGGAAGTGCACCGCCTCGCAGAAACGGCGGTTGATATCATCCCTAAGCGTTGAGACAGACAGATCTTCATTCATAATGATAGTGTTTTTGCGAAATTCAAGTGCGAAAATACAAAATAGTTTGCATAGAGAAAAAAGCGAAGCCCCCCCCGTAAATCCGGGAGGGGCTTAT
>SFOL01000091.1 GCA_004552385.1 Bacteroidales bacterium
CACGGTGTCTACGCCTGCAGCATCGAGCAACTCTGCGAACTGGCCGGCCACGCCGTTTATGCGGAAAAGATCAGAGTGGTTCACCCATTTCAATATCAGCTTTCCTGATATTCCTGTCTCTTCCGACAGTTTCTTCCGGCCGGTCGGCGTTTTACCTTTCTCCAGAAGGTCGTCTGTGGTCTTGACGCCTGCGGCCTCAAGTTTCTCCGCATATGCAGGGCCTACGCCCTCTATCTCTGAAATCTTATATGCCATTGTTCGCGTGTTTAAAAGTTAACTATGGCGAATATACGCAAAAGAATGGCAAATGGGTTCACTTGGCCTATGCTTTCTCCACGTCTGCGCGGCTTTTGCTACGCATGACGAGGATTACGCCAGTGAATATCATCGCGACCGACAGCACTTTGACCACTCCAAATGCTCCGGCCGTGCCAAGTATCGGCGCCATGACCTTTCAATTCATCGCGGTTCATCTCTAATGGCTTTTTTTACACTCCTTCATCGTCTATGAATATGACGCTTCACGTAGCCCATGAAGCGACCGCCTATGCGGAACACCTTGTTCTGAGCCACGACGGCTGTAACCGAGAGCAGTATCACAACCATGCCTATCCACGACAGCGGTTGCGGACGCTCGCCGTACAAGCACACGCCTATGACGACCGACGTCACCGGCTCAAACGCTCCCAGGACCGCCGTCGCCGTCGAGCCCACGAGCTTTATTGCCGCGGCCATGGTCGACACCGATATTAGCGACGGGAACAGGGCGAGGGCAAGCGTGACTGCCCACTCGCCGCCTGTCGTCAGGGGTTGCACGTCGGTGCAGAACTTAGTCGCGATAACGTAGAATATGAAGCCGAAAAATAAGGAGTAGAAGCTCAATTTGGTCGATGGCATGTCGTTTAGACGGCTCTTTTGCACCACCACCATATAAATCGCGTAGCTCAAGGCTGATGAGAACACTATGGCCATCCCGGCCGCCGACGACTCCCCGCTCATGATGCCGTCAAAGTCAAGCAGGACTATGCCGATGAACACTATCGGGATGGCGAAGAGTGTCACCATACCGGGCTTTTCGCCGAATATGAACCAGAGCAGCAGAGCCACGAGGGCGGGATAGATGAACAATACCGTGGCGGATAGCGACACTCCAAGGTATTTGTAGCTCATGAATAGTGAATATGACGAATAGGCGAACAGCATGCCCATGGGGCATACCAGTGCGAGCTCTTTGCGCGTTATGTGGAATTCATCGCGCTTCGCTAACATTATGGCCGCCATCAGTATCGTGGCGAACAGGTAGCGATAGAATAAGACTGAGACTGTCGTGAGTCCTGCGGTGTAGAGTATTACGGCAAATGAGTTTATGCCGTAGCTCGATGATGACAGCGCGGCGTATATGTAGCCGCGCAAGTTGTTAGACATCGTTTTGTCCGCTGTTTTTTATTATTGTCGGTTGTTTCCGTGGCGCGACCGCCTATCCTTTTTTGCCCTGCCACAGGGCGTGCATTCGCTCCGCTATTTTGCGTTCGGCGGGGTTGTCCTGCTCTATGTAGAAGCGGGTCTGGGCTATGGAGTCCGGCAGGTACTGCTGGTCTACGAAGTGGCCAGGGTAGTCATGGGCGTACTTGTAGTCGGTCCCGTAGTTCAGCTGTTTCATCAGCTTGGTGGGCGCGTTTCTCAGGTGGAGGGGGACGGGCAGGTCGCCCGTCTGGCGGACGCACTCTAATGCCTGGTTTATTGCGTTATACGAGGCGTTGCTCTTTGCTGATGTGGCAAGGTAGACTGTCGCCTCGGCCAATATTATCCGCCCCTCCGGCCAGCCTATCTTGTTCACCGCGTCAAACGCCTGGTTGGCCATGAGCAGTGCGTTGGGGTTGGCGAGGCCTATGTCTTCCGAAGCCGATATTATCAGCCTCCGGGCTATGAATTTCGGGTCTTCGCCACCCTCTATCATACGCGCCAGCCAATATATGGCGGCATCGGGGTCTGAGCCGCGTATCGATTTTATGAAGGCCGATATGATGTCATAGTGCATCTCGCCCTTCTTGTCGTAGGTGGCTGAGGTTTGCTGAAGTATGTCCACCACGTGCTTGTCGTCTATCACGACCTCGTCTGCTTCCTCTTGCGAGTTGACCACAAGCTCTATGATGTTCAAAAATTTACGGGCGTCACCACCAGAAAAGCGCAGCAGGGCGTTGTTCTCCGCCAGCTTAAGTCGCCGCTCTTTTAATATCTCGTCTTGCTTGGTCACGCGGTCATACAGGGCGAGCAGATCGTCCTGGTCCAGGGGGCGAAGCACGTACACTTGGCAACGGCTCAGCAAGGGCGATATTACTTCAAATGACGGGTTTTCGGTCGTCGCGCCGATCAAGACCACCACACCTTCTTCCACAGCGGCAAGCAGAGAGTCCTGCTGGCTCTTGCTGAATCTGTGGATCTCGTCAATGAAGAGCAAGGGTGGGGCAGGGTTAAAAAAACGGCTCTGCTTTGCCTTCTCTATGACGTCGCGCACGTCTTTCACTCCCGAGCTGATGGCCGAGAGTGTGTAAAACGGACGCTCGAGCTTGTGTGATATTATTTTTGCCAGCGTGGTCTTGCCCACGCCCGGTGGCCCCCACAGTATTATGGATGATATGTTTCCGTTGTCTATCATCCGCCGCAGCACGGCCCCCGGACCTATCAGGTGCCTCTGCCCCACGTAGTCGTCAAGTGTCGTGGGGCGCATCCTCTCTGCTAAGGGTAGCATTTGCTCCTGTTTTTCGTTTCGCTTACGGGCCTATAGTTGAGCCTTTACTTTATAACCGTCTTTTATCAGCAGGTCTCTCACCTTTTCGCGGAAGTCTCCCTGTATCAGGATCTCTCCGTCTTTGGCCGAGCCGCCCACTCCGCAGGCTGTTTTAAGCTTCTTGCCCAGTTCTTTCAAGTCTTCCTCTTTGCCAACGAAGTCGCTCACCAGGGTCACTTTCTTCCCGCCGCGCTGCTTCTTGTCGAGCGTCACGTGGAGTGTCTGCTGCTGAGGCGGCAGGGTCTCAGCCTCTTCCTCTTCTTCGTGTCGGTAGTTGAAGTCCGAGTTGGTCGAGTACACTACGCCGAGGCGGTCTTTCCAGTCTTGTTGTTTTGCCATGCCGTCAGTCTGTTAATTTTGCGCTTCGCCTATCAGGTCGTAGTCTTCCGCCCCGGTTATCTTCACGTCGCGGAACTGCCCTATCTCAGCATTGCCGTTCACGACGATTTCGGGGTCTACCTCCGGCGAGTCGAACTCTGTCCGGCCTATGTAGTGGTCGCCCTCTCTCCTGTCTATCATGACGCGCATCGTCTTGCCCACCTTGGCTTGGTTGACCTCTGCGCTTATGCCTTCCTGTATGGACATTATCCTGTCGGCGCGCTCCTGCTTCACCTCTTCAGGCACGTTGTCCTCGTAGTGCTTGAATGCGTAGGTGTCGTCCTCGTGCGAGTATGCGAAAACGCCAAGTCGCTCAAACCTCTGCTGACGCACGAACTCCTCGAGCTCCGCGAAGTCTTCCTCCGTCTCGCCCGGGTGGCCTGTTATCATCGTGGTCCTGATGTGTATGCCTGGCACGCGCTGCCTTATCTCGTCAAGGAGGGCTACGGTCTTCTCTTGCGTTATGTGGCGGCGCA
This sequence comes from Bacteroidales bacterium, assembly GCA_004552385.1. Classification (GTDB taxonomy): domain Bacteria; phylum Bacteroidota; class Bacteroidia; order Bacteroidales; family Marinilabiliaceae; genus W3P20-009. The sequence continues at coordinate 3,643 of SFOL01000091.1, forward strand.
TCAGGGTCAAGACGTGGTCTGATGCGTGTTGCAGGGCCAGGTCAAGATAGTTGCAAACTTTGGGGTTGCGCGCCATCACGTCAAGTATGTCGTGCGGAAACCCGGCGGGGTAGGCGTAGTGGAGCCTTACCCACTCTATGCCGTCAATCTCCGTCAGCGAGTCCACCAGCTCGGCAAGCTTGTTTGCGTGATACAGGTCCGTGCCATATGACGACAGGTCTTGAGCTATGACTTGCAACTCCTTGACGCCCGATGCGGCAAGTTTGCGCACCTCCTCGCGGATCTCTTCCATGGGGCGGCTCGTGTGAGGGCCCGTTATGAGCGGTATGGCGCAGTAGCTGCACATCCTGTTGCAGCCTTCCGAGATTTTAAGGTAGGCGTAGTGACCGGGCGTCGTCAGGCTGCGCTCGTTCATCAGGTCGCGGCGGTATGTGGCGCCGAGCTCCTTTACGATGCCGTTCCAGTCGAATTTGCCGTAAAATTTGTCTACTTCAGGGATCTGCTCTTGCAGCTCCTCGCGGTATCGCTCGCTCAGGCATCCCATCACGTAGAGTTTCTTCAGCTTGCCGCGCTGCTTAGCATCGGCAAATTGAAGTATCGTGTTTATGCTTTCCTCTTTCGCGTCTCCTATGAAGCCGCAAGTGTTTATCACGGCCACCTCGCCCTGTGGAACGTCCGGGTCGTGAGCCACGCTTATGTTGTTGGCGCGCAGCTGCGCCATCAGGCGTTCGCTGTCCACCAGGTTCTTTGAGCAGCCGAGTGATATTATGTCTACCCGTTTCATCTGTTTGTCTTGTCGCTCCCCCCTTGTTGTCCTGCGCTGTCTTTTAATTCAATTATTCGCGGAAGAGGGACTCCACGAACGCCTTCCTGTCGAATATCTGTATGTCGTCTATGCCTTCGCCAACGCCTATGTATTTCACCGGGATGCTGAACTGGTCCGACACGCCTATCACGACGCCGCCTTTCGCAGTGCCGTCAAGCTTGGTTATAGCCAGGGCGGTCACCTCGGTCGCTTTGGTGAACTGTTTGGCCTGCTCAAATGCGTTTTGGCCCGTCGATCCGTCAAGGACGAGGAGCACCTCGTCGGGGGCGGTCGGCACCACCTTTTTCATCACGTTCTTTATCTTGGACAGCTCGTTCATCAGGCCCACGTTGTTATGCAGGCGGCCCGCCGTGTCTATTATGACGACGTCGGCCCCATGGGCTTTGGCTGATGACAAGGTGTCGAAAGCCACCGACGCGGGGTCCGAACCCATCTGCTGCTTTATTATGGGCACGCCCACGCGGTTCGCCCACACCTCAAGCTGCTCAATGGCCGCGGCCCTGAATGTGTCGGCCGCGCCAAGCACTACTTTTTTGCCGGCTTTCTGGAACCTGTGAGCCAGCTTCCCTATGGTCGTCGTTTTGCCAACGCCGTTTACGCCGACCACCATTATCACGTACGGGTCTCCATTTTCGTGATCCGTTATCTCGTTGCGCCCGTTGCCGTCCTCCGTCTCGGCCAGGAGGCCCTCTATCTCCTCGCGTAGTATCCTGTTAAGCTCGTCTGAGCCGCTGTACGCGTCGCGCTGTGCGCGGGCCTGGATGCGGTCGATGATTTTCACTGTCGTGTCTACGCCCACGTCAGACGTTATGAGGATCTCCTCAAGCTCGTCGAGGACGTCGTCGTCCACTTTCCTTTTGCTCGTCAGGAGGCGGCCCAGCTTCTTGAACCAGCTCTCTTTCGTCCGAGCCAAACCTTTGTCAAGGCTCGTCTGCGCATCGACTGTCTCTTTCTTGCCAAATAATCCGAAAAATGCCATATCAGTCAGTATTTCTCTGTTTTATATCTGGTTGCGTAATGCTATTATGTTTGTCGCCACCATGGCGGCTGTCTCCGTGCGGAGACGCTCCGGCCCCAATGTGCACTCTTTATAGCCCAGCCCCAGCGCTTTCTCCACCTCGGAAAGCGAGAAGTCGCCCTCGGGGCCTATCAGCACCAGCGTGCTCCTGCCCTTTTGGGCTGCTTTCATCAGATGTTCCTTGGGGGTCTCGGCGCAGTGCAATATGAACCGTTGTTCCGACTCGTCCTCGCTCATCAAGTCGCTGAGCGGCGTTATCTCGTCAACCTTGGCCAGGTGGTACTTTAGCGACTGTTTCGCTGCCGCCAGCACTATCCGCTCCAGCCTGTCTAACCTCACCCTCGTGCGCTCCGAGTGCTCCGTCTCTATCGGGGTTATCCGGCTGACGCCTATCTCCACGGCCTTCTCCACGAACCACTCGAAGCGGTCGATGTTCTTGGTCGGGGCGACTGCCATCCGCAACTTATATGTCGGGGCGGGCATCTGCTCGATCCTCTCTACCGACAGCTGGCACCCGCGCGGGTCGGCCTTCTCTATCCGGCATTCGTATCTGTTTCCCCGCCCGTCCGCCACGACAATGAGGTCGCCATCCCTGTGGCGCATGACCTTCACGCAGTGGAGGCTCTCTTCGGCGCAAAGGGTGGCTCCAGGCGCGTACGACGGGTCAACAAGCAGTTCCATGGTAATTGCTGAATAGTGAGATGAAAAGCAACGTGAACGCCATCGTGATCCAGAAAGTGTACGTCACCACGTTTGGCTCCAGGCTGCCGAATGTCTTCGCAAGTCCGCTTTTCAGCGTCCACTTGTTGTGATGGTTTATCACGAAGAAGTGCAATACAGCGTGCAAATACACTTCGTACATCAAGCGGCCCGCTATTATGCCTACGAGGGCGCCGGCAACTATGTCGCCTACGAAGTGCACGCCCTCGTACACCCTGCCGTAGCAGTTCAGAAATGCCCACGCCGCGAGAGACAGCGAGAGCGACCACTTGCGTACAACAAGGGTGAGGAACGTCGTCAGCGCAATAGTGTTAGCCGCGTGAGACGACGCGAAGCCGTACAGGCCGCCGCGGTAGCCGTTGACCGTGTGGACAAGGTATTGCATGACGCCGTCGTGCGTCGGGCGCAGGCGCTCGAAGAGGGGCTTCATGAGGCCACTCGTCAACTGGTCGGCCAGGAGTACAAGCAGGCCTATCACGATGACGGTCATAAGGCCGCGCCCGCCCTGGCGGCGGAATATCATCCACAGTATTGTCGCATACAGAGGCACCCATAGCCATTTGGATGTCACGGCGTAGAAAAACGCGTCGAGCGCGGGGCAGTTCAGCCCGTTCAGGTAGAGCGTCAGCTCCTTGTCTAAAAAAATGAGGTTGTCCATGTATGGTAGACCCAAGTTTACGCAAAATTAGGCATTTTCCACCACTCTATTAAAGTATGTCCGACATAAAAACACCCGTCTTGCCGGCTTAGACATTTGTCGGCTCTGCCGCTGGCACTTTCCC
>SFOL01000092.1 GCA_004552385.1 Bacteroidales bacterium
CGCTCGGCGGGCGGCGTCGCCGCCGCACCGCCTGCTTGTTGTGTGCGTCACTTCCAGTATGTCAATGTGCTTTGGCTTCGTCTTTGTCTTCCCCGTTTTTGCGGGGCGAAATCCGAGTTGCGAAGTTAGGAGGTTTTTCCGACTCCCGCAAGAGTCTCGTGGAGTTTTTTCCTCCCCCGCCGTGGCGGCTCGTTTTCGTTTCCGAAAGCGGGTGCAAAGGTAGGGAGAAGTTTCGGTTTTGCAAGGGGGCGGCGGGAAAAAGCGCGCCGCGGGGCGGGCGCGGGGGTGGGTTTCGGGGTGGGTGTCAGGGGGTTGGGAGGGGTTGTTAAAAAGGTATAAAGGTGGAAAGAAAAGTCCCAAGCCCCCTGAGACGGCGTCGCAGGGGGCTTGGAGCGATGAAAATCAAATGGGGCAAAGGCTAAATATTACTCTCCGCTGGCGCCATAATTTGGCAAAACGCGTGCAGAGGGGTCGTTGACATTGCAGTTCTCCCACTCCTTGTTAGGCATCCAGAAATCTTTGATCACCTCGGAGCGGCCAGGGAAGTGCTGCTCAAAAATCTCACGATAGAGGAGGCTCTCCTTAGAGATTGGCGGCACGTGTGTGTATTTGCGCCTGAGCGTCTCGAACTGCTCATCGGAGTAGAACTGCTCGGCGAACTGCTTAAGGTATTCGACGGAGCTATGACCGACAGCATCAGAGAATGCGGCCTTCTCGCGATACAGGATATCGTGCGGGAGGTAGTCGCCCTCGAAGCTCTTCCGGAGAAGCCTCTTGCCCATGCCCGTCTTGTTGAGCTTCATCTCGGGGTCGATGCTCATAACGTATCTGACGAAAGCGAGGTCGCCGAACGGGACTCGCGCCTCGAGGCTGTTGCCGGAAATGCACCTGTCGGCCCTCAGCACGTCATACATATAAAGCTCGCTGACCCTCTTGACGGCCTCCTGTTGGAAAGCCTGTGCCGAAGGCGCATAGTCCGTATACTTGTATCCGAAGAGCTCATCGGAAATCTCGCCCGTGAGCAGCACCTTGATGTCGGTCTTCTCACGGATGTACTTGCAGACAAGATACATGCCGATGGAGGCGCGGATGGTGGTGATGTCGAACGTCTCAGTGAGATATATGAGGTGCGAGAGCGAGTTGAAAATGTCATCCTTGGTAAAAAGGACCTCGGTATGGCGGCTTCCGATGAAATCCGCCACGCGCCGCGCGTACTTGGTGTCGATAGGCCCGTCGACGATGCCGACGGCGAAAGTGCGTATGGGCTTGCCGAGATGGCGGGCCGCGATGGCGCAGACGAGGCTCGAATCCAACCCACCCGAGAGTAGGAAGCCGACCGGGACATCGCTCTGAAGGCGCTTGACGACGGCCTGGGTGAGAAGAGTGTTGATATTGCGGCAGACCACCTCCTCGTCATCGGAAGAGAAGCCGGCAGGCGTGGCCGTGACATCGGTGTAGCGAACAAACTTCTCACCGTCAAAGACATGGCCAGGCGGGAAAGGCATGACCGTCTTGCATATCCGCGTGAGAGCCTTCATCTCCGAAGCGAAGCAAATGTCGCCAGCCGGGGTGTAGCCGTAGAACATTCCGCGGATTCCGATAGGGTCTCTCGCCGCGAGGAAGCGGTCTTGCTTCCTATCATAAATCACAAGCGCGAACTCGCCATCGAGCTGCCGCGCCATCTCAATGAGCCCCTTGTCAAGGAGGAGCGGGATGATGCACTCGCAATCGCTGCCGCTGCGGAAGTCGTAGTCAGAGTAACGGTTTCGGAGTGAGGGGCTGTTAAAGATCTCGCCATTGCAAGTCAGGAAAATGTCGCCGGAGACGAAAGGCTGGTTACCGGCGTCGGACACATCCATGATGCTGAGGCGGTGGAAAGCCATCCACCCCCTTGGGAGATCCTGCTCCAACGTATTGTCAGGCCCGCGGTGCTTTATAGCATAGGCCTCATGGCCGAACTGAAGCTTCGTGGCCAAGTCACTACCTGTATAAACTGTGAAACCGCACATAATGATTTCTTTGCTTTTGTAATGTTTTGATGTCGCAAAGTTATGCTTTATAATTAAACGAGCAAATAATAATCCGAATTAAAAGTGATACCGCATTAAAAAACACAAGAACGTAAGTAAATCCCTTAAAAAGGCGACATCATGAGGGGAGAAGAGCGGGACATGGCGACGAGAAGCCCGTATATCATCCCCAACAATTGAAATCTCAATAATTTGCGCTAAATTTGACATACGCGCGGCGCTATCGAACGAAATCAAAGCCAACACAGCGCGTGCGCTGAAATCATCACCACAAAAAACAAACCTACAGAACAAGTAACGAAATGACGATCCGACAAGGCATCATTGCCACACTGACAGCGGCCACCCTGGCTGCCACGAGCGGCTGCGGCCCGAATGAGCAGAAAAGCAAGGCTGTCGATAGCGACAGCTGGGCGTTGAGAATGGCTTACAGCCACGGCGTGGCGGACTTTGACTGCAACACGAAGCACCGCGACAGCCTGAGCTCCACACCGTGGGACTACGTGGGCGGGCTGGTGGCGAGCGCAGTGCTCGAGGCCTGTCAAGAGCACCCCGCGGAGACGGAGCTCTTGGACGCCGTGAAAGGCTTCGCCGACCTGGCGACAAGTGCGGACGGGACGGAGATCACGAAGAACGGCAAGCCCGCCTTGCAGCCAAGCAACATAGACGACCTGGCCGCGGCGCGCGTCTACTTCGGCCTATATGACCACGCCATGGCATCCGGTGACACGGTGTCGGCTCGCCGATGGAAGACAGCCGCCACGACGGTAAGGAACAAACTGAAATACGAGCACACGAGGATAGCTGAGGGCCTGCCAGGCGCAGGCGGCTTCTGGCACAAATTGCGCTACCCGAACCAGATGTGGCTGGACGGCCTGTTCATGGGTCCGGCCGTGTACGCGCGGTGGCAGGCCAAGTGGGGTCATGAGCTGGGCGAGGCAGACAACACAGAGAGCTGGGCAGACATAGCCCACCAGTTCAAAATATTGTTCAACAAGACGTATGACGAGTCGGAGCGTCTGAACTACCACGGATGGAGCGCGACCCCCGACGCAGAAGACTCCTTTTGGGCGAAAAAAGAGGAGCCCAACAAGGGGTGCAACGCGGAGGTGTGGGCCCGGGCGATGGGATGGTACGCGGGCGCGCTTGTAGACGTCCTGGACCTGATGCCCGCCACCCATCCGGACCGCGACACGCTCGCTGCCATGCTGCGCCAGTCGGCCTCAGACCTCATGGACAGACAGGACTCGGCCACGGGTCTATGGTTCAACCTGCTGAAATATGACGGCAAGGTGGGCGCAGACGGCAAGGGCGACCAGATAGACGGGCAGACGTATAACGTGGGCACAAGGAAGAACTACACTGAGAGCTCGGCCTCGGGCATGTTCGCTTACGTGCTGATGAAAGGCGGCAGGCTGGGTTTGCTCGACAGCAAGGCAACGGAGTCTGGCAAGAGGGCGTTCGAGGGCCTGTTGCGCCATAAGATAGTAAACGAAAGCGATGGCAAGATAGGCATAAAAGACATTTGCGCATCGGCCGGGCTGGGTCCCGCCAACGACAAAGGGCGTAGCGGCACGCTGAACTATTACCTTGAGGGCTCGGACACGGGTCTCGTCAAGAGCAACGAGGGGAAGGGCATTGGCACCTTCATTCTTGCGGCAGTAGAATATGAAAGGTTGGGCAAATAGCCCGGCCAAAGCGATAAAGCGTTGAAAGAAAAAATATTATCAGCTTCGGCAGACCTCTTCGGGGAGACTGTGGAGATGCGTCGTCACCTCCACAGGCATCCCGAGTTGTCGTTTCACGAAACAGCGACATCGGCCTACGTGGAGGAGCGCCTGGCCGCCATGGGCATAGCCTATAAGAAAGGATATGGCGCCTTTGGCGGTGAGGCCGGCCACGGCATAGTGGGCATTATAGAGGGCGGTCGCCCCGGGCGGACAATAGGCCTGCGCGCCGACATGGACGCCTTGCCGATAGAGGAGGCGGAAGATCACGAGGTGCGGTCGGAGAACGCCGGTGTGATGCACGCGTGCGGCCACGACATGCACACGGCATCGTTGCTGACGACGTGCAAGATATTGCAGCAGAACCGTTCGGAGCTGCCCGGTCGTTACATAGTGGTGTTTCAGCCTGGCGAAGAGAGCTGGCCTGGCGGCGCAAGCCTGATGTTGAAAGAGGGCGCATTGCGCGCGTTCGGCGAAGAGCCGGAAGTCATGATAGGCGCCCACGTCTTGGCAGAGATGCCCGTGGGGCGCGCAGGCTTCCGCCCCGGGGCGTATATGGCATCGGGCGACGAGATACACCTGCACATAAGCGGCCGCGGCGGCCACGGCGGCATGCCCCACCTATAGGGTGCGAGACCGTGGTGGCCATGCAGCACCTGGTGGCGCGCGAGGTGCCGGCCACGATACCGATGGTTCTGTCGTTCGGCAAATTTGAAGCCAACGGCGCGACAAACGTGATACCGGACAAGGTGTACATATGCGGCACCATGCGGACTATGGACGAGAGTTGGCGCTCCAAGATGAAACAGCGCATCACGACCGTGGCCCAGAGCCTTGCGAGAGCCTACGGTGCCGAGACCGAGGTGGAGATAAGGCACGGCTACCCGAGCGTAAGGAACTCGGAGCCCCTGACAGAGCAGGCCAGGCGGCTGACGGCAGACCTGATAGGCCAAGAGAACGTGGAGGACATGCCCCTCAGGATGACGGCCGAGGACTTCGGCTATTACACAGTTCGCTACCCATCGGTGTTCTACCGCTTCGGCGTAGGCTCGCCGAGCGGTGCCCACACGCCAGGCTTCAACCCGTCGGAAGAGGCGTTGCGCTCATCGCCCGCCATAATGGCTTGGATGGCGATAAACATGGCGGAAGAGACTGTGAGACAGTGATGCTTAAAGATAACAGAAGGAAAAAGGTGCGCGACAGCCTCGCGTTCGGAGCTTTAATCCTGTGCTTCGGCCTGTTGGGCGCTGTCAACATGATGATGCGCCCGACAAGCCACTCGATAGGCCGTATATTCGACCTTCCGCTCGGGGGGTCGGGCGACGCCGTCGTGTTCCGCTCAATGTGCTTGACCTTCCTCCTGTTGGCGCTGCCTGCGGTCTTGGTAGTGCGCCGCTACGGGTTCAAGAACGGCGTGGTGATGGGCCTCATGGTCTTCGCAGCCGGGACGCTGACGTTCATCCCAGCCACCCAGATGTGCACCTTCGGCCCGTTCGTGCTGGGTTATACATTAATATTGTGCGGGTCGCTGCTAATTAACGTGTCGGCCACACCATACGTCTTGACGTACGGATCGCGGCGCAAGTCGCTATTCCGCCTCATGCTGTGCCAGACGATGATCGTAGTCGGCTGGCTTGTCGGCAACTTTCTGTCATGCGTCTACCAGGGTAAGGGTGTCTCGGGGCAGGACTTGACCAACATGATGCAACTGGACCATATATCCGGGTCGTTGGCTCAGAGGGAAGAGCTATTGTCACTGTCGACCCCGCTACTTGCGGTCGGCGCCGTCGCCACGGCGCTAATAATCATATTAGGCTCCACTGCGATGTTCGACCGCCCTCAAGACGAGTGCGCCCGAGACGCGGGCATAGGACAGAGCTTTAGAAAATTGCTGAGCGACAGAGCGTTCTTGCTTGGAACCGTGTGCCAGCTCTGCTATATGACGGCTCAGACCTTGTGCTGGTCGAGCATAATAAGTTACGGAGTGAACACGATAATGGAGACGGAAGAGGGTCTGTCTCGGACAGAGGCCAGCGCCACTGCCGTGGAATACGTGACCGGGGGGGTGATAGTCTTCGGAGTGTGCAGACTGATATGGACGATAGTTGCCGGCGTAAAGACAGTGCGTCCGTCGGCGGCATTGAAAGTGAGTGGCATAGCGGCCTCTGTACTATGCGCGGCCTCCTTATTTTTAGAGAGATACATGGGGTTGTTATGCATGATTGGCGTATCGGCCTTCATGTCGATAATGTATCCGACAATCTATTACCTGTCAGTTCGCCGCCAGAACATATCAGGCATCCAGATAGGCACGGCATTCCAAGTGATGTGCGTCATGGGCGGCCTGGCCACCCGGAAGCTGATGCCTACGGGCGACAATGGCGAGACGGTCGTGCAGGCCATGTTGTTGGCCCTGTTCGGGTGCGTGGCGGCATACGGATGGTGGTGCCAGAAGCGCGGCGTAGGCACATTAGCCCCGCCCCCCCCAGGGCTAAGCGAAGCATGAGGAGCCGCACGCCAGGGTGCGCAGATCATAGACAAGAGACCTATTTATAGACCATATATAACATAGATGAACAACGAAGAGAACGAACCAGAAGCGGACTATAAAATAGTCTACTCGAAAAACGTGATAGAGTTCGCCACCGTGGCGCGCGAATATTGCGTCTTTGCCGAAAACGCGGAGAAATACACCAAGGCAGACTACCTTAAAGTGGCCTCGCGCATGCTCCCGCTGCTCTATATGAAGGGGGCCCTGCTGCCAGACGCGACCCTGGCGAGCGAAGATGCCCTGCCAGAGATTGTGGACTACGAGACGTATGAGACAGTCCGCCGTGGCATAAGCAACCGCCTGACGAGCCACGACAACTACGTGACCACATTCAAGGAAGACTTTCAATATAGCGAGACCCCGATAGCCGCCAGCATATCAGAGGACATGGCGGACATATATCAGGACATACGCAACTTCTGCGAGCAATACCATTGCGGCGACGACGCCGTGATGAACGACGCCGTGGCGACCGTGGTGGAGAAATTCCGCACATATTGGGGTCAGCGCGCGGCGAACGCGTTGAGCGCAATAAACGCGGCCCTGTATTCCGGAGACGACCTGACCGACGAGGCCCCCGCCGACGAAACGGACACGGAAGACGAAAACGAGGAAGAGTCAGCCGACACCTCGGCACCCGACGACGGCGCGCCATACTTCATGCGCCAGATGGGCATGAGGCTGGTGGACAACAAAAAGAAGAGATGAGAGTAACGAACGAAGAGATAGACCAGCTGCCGCTGAGTCAGTATAACGGCGAGATTGCCCTCATAGACCATACGGATCAGGTGGACGCCGCTATAGAGGAGATGATGCGATATAAAGTACTTGGGTTCGACACGGAGACTCGCCCCGCCTTCACCCGCGGCACGAACTACCGCGTGGCGCTCCTGCAGCTCTCGGCGGAACACAAGACGTGGCTCTTCCGGCTATGCACGATAGGCCTGCCCGAGTCACTGGCCCGCTTTCTTGAGAACCAAGACATAGTGAAACCCGGCCTCGCCATCCGCGACGACTTGCGCGGCCTGCGCAAATGGCGCCAATTCGCCCCCGGCGGATTTGTGGACATGCAGACGATAGCCGCGAGCCGCGGCGTGGACGACCTGAGCCTGAAAAAAATGGCAGCGCACGTCCTGGGCGTGAGAGTTTCGAAACGGCAACGGCTGACGAACTGGGAGAGCCCCACGCTGACAGCAGGCCAGATGACATACGCCGCCACAGACTCGTGGATATCCCTCCTGCTTTGGAAAGCAGTGGTGGAAGACGGCATAACGGACAGCCCGGCCCTTGCCGATATTCGAGCCAAGTCGTCGACGACGTCCGAGCCCCAAGACAAGAAAGAAGAAAACGAACAATAAGAAGAATAAGAAATTGAGCAACATAACAATAACACTGAAGCCGGGCAAAGACCAGAGCCTGCAACGCTTCCACCCATGGGTGTTCTCGGGCGCAATAGCGCGGATGAGCTCAGAGCCACAGGAGGGCGACGTGGTGGACATACTCTCAACCCAAGGTTACTTCCTGGCCCGCGGCCACTACCAGATAGGCTCGATAGCCGTGAGGGTGTTGACGTTTGACAAAGACGAGGCCATAGACCAAGATTATTACACTCGCCGCATAGGCGAGGCCTTCCGGCTGCGCAAAGACGTCGGCCTCGTTGACAACAAAGAGACCACGGCCTACAGACTTATATTCGGCGAGGGGGACAGCCTTCCGGGCCTCGTGGTGGACGTGTATGAGACCACGGCCGTGATGCAGACCCACTCGGTGGGCATGTGGATGGACCGTCAGAAGATAGAAACGGCCCTGAAAAGCGTCATGGGCGACAGGCTAAAGGCCATATATAACAAGAGCGAAGGCACTCTGCCCTACAAGGCGGGTCTGAACCCCGTGAACAGCTACGTGTATAAGGCCGCCGACTGGGCAGAGGTGAAAGAGGCAAAGGAGAACGGACTGATATTCGCCCCCGACTGGGAAAAAGGGCAGAAGACAGGCTTCTTTGTGGACCAACGCGAGAACCGCGCCCTGATAGAGCGTTACGCCAAAGGCAAGCGCGTATGCAACATGTTCTGCTACACGGGCGGCTTCTCACTCTTCGCCCTGCGCGGCGGGGCAGAGCTTGTGCACTCGGTGGACAGCTCGGAGCGCGCCATAGAGCTGACGCGCCATAACGTAGAGCGCAACTTCCCAGGCGACAACAGGCACGACGCCTTTGCCGAGGACGCCTTCCACTACATGGAACACGCGACTCAGAAATATGACCTCATGGTGCTTGACCCGCCCGCCTTCGCCAAACACGTCTCGGTGCTGAAAAACGCGCTGAAGGGCTACCGCAGGCTGAACGCCAAGGCTATGCAGATAATAGAGCCGGGCGGCCTGCTATTCACCTTCTCATGCTCGCAGGTCGTGAGCAAAGAGGACTTCCGGACCATGGTGTTCACGGCCGCCACGATGGCCCACAGACGCGTCTCGATACTCCACCAGCTGACACAGCCGGCCGACCACCCGATAAACATATACCACCCCGAGGGCGAGTATCTAAAAGGGCTCGTCTTGAGAGTATATTAACCCACGCGGGCGCCCCCCACCCCGCCCGCCAAAACAAAAGAACGAAAAGTGTCATTTTACGATTTTGACTTCACGGACGAGCTGCTGGACAGCCTCGACGCCATGCGGTTCAGCGAGCCGACCCCCATACAGCAGCAGTCCATACCAGTGATAATGGAGGGCCGCGACCTGATAGCGTGCGCCCAGACCGGCACGGGCAAGACGGCAGCCTACCTCCTGCCCATAATAGACGACCTGGTGTTACACCCCAATGACGGCACCGACACGATAATACTGGTGCCGACACGCGAGCTTGCCATCCAGATAGACCAGCAGATGGGAGGCTTTGGCTACTTTGTCAGCGTATCGTCGACAGCTATATACGGCGGAAGCGACAGCGGCGAGTGGAGCCGTCAGCGCACCGCCCTGACCGAGGGAGCCGACATCGTGATAGCCACCCCCGGGCGCCTATTGCAGCACATATCGATGGGCTACGTGGACTTCAGTAAAGTTCGCCACCTGGTGCTGGACGAGGCAGACCGCATGCTGGACATGGGTTTTTATGACGACATAATGCAAGTGGTGAAGCTACTGCCCGTGGAGACTCGCCAGACCTTGATGTTCTCGGCCACAATGCCGCCCAAAATACGCGACCTGGCCAAGAGCATATTGCGCGACCCAGCCGAGATCTCTATAGCCATAGCCAAGCCTGCCGAGGGCATAAGGCAAGCCGCATACCCCGTTTATGAGACCCAGAAAGGCGCACTGATAGTAGACATACTCAAAAGCCACGCCGGGCAGAGCATAATAATATTCGGTTCGCGCAAACAAAGCGTCAAAGAGCTGGGGCACACGCTGAAACGCAAAGGGTTCAACGCTGGCGTGATACACTCGGACCTGGAGCAGACGGAGCGCGAGGAGGTCTTGCGCGAATTCAGAAACAGGCGAGTGGAGATACTGGTGGCCACTGACGTGATAGCCCGCGGCATAGACATTCCTGACGTTGACGTGGTGATAAACTTTGACGTGCCACGCGACGCGGAAGACTACGTGCACCGAATAGGCCGCACGGCCAGAGCCCAGAGCAAGGGCGAAGCCTTCACACTGATAGTGCCGGAAGAGATGTACGCCTTCGGCAAGATAGAGAAACTGATAGAGCAGACCGTAGAGAAACTGCCACTGCCAGAAGGACTGGGCGAGCAACCGAAGTACGACCCGAACACGCGAAGCCGAGGCGGAGCCAAAGGCGGAAACGGAGGACGCGGCGGAAACAATGGCGGTCGCCAACAGCGAAACGGAGGCAAACCGCGCAACGGGAATGGCGGACACGAGAACAGACCACGCCGGGACTCCGCCCCCAAAGAGACTCGCCAAGCGGGAAACGACGCAGGCGAGCAAGCCCCGGACAAAGGCGGGCAAAACAGTAAAGCCAGAAACGGCAAGCGGCACTTCCACCACAGAGGTGGCAATAAAGGCCCGAGACCAGACAAGCCACAGGGCGGAACTGAATAAAACAAACTGACGGTGCGGAAGAATAAACGCCTTCCGCACCGCCTTTTTCCTTTTCATCCCCCCCAAAAAAAGACCATGCCGCAGACAGGAGAGACGCGAACGGCGCTTTTTTTCGCACTCAACCGACGATGGGGCTGGCATGCGTCGATGGACTCAAGAAAAGCGACAAAGGCAAACGGGGATGAAAGCTGAAGAAACTGACCGCCGCCACGGACGGCGATGGACTCAATGAACAAAAGAGCGAGCCGCAGGCAGCAAGAGGTGCGACATGGATAGAGAGGCGGCAGACATTGACGGGCGGCAAGAGGAGAAGTGGCGTGCTAAACGAATAAAAAGCGGGACAAAGGGAAAGGGTCAAATAGGGAAAGACCGCGGTAAGAAAAAAGAAAGGGACAATTACCTCATGGAGTGAATGGAGACATGGATGGCGGAGAGCAGTAGTGAGAGTCGAAGAGCTTCGGCAGCGGAGAGCATAAGGTGACGACAATAAAAGAAGAGCCGCCCGAACCAAAAGGACGGACGACTCTGAGAAAGTGGGTGCTGAGGGATTCGAACCCCCGACCCTCTGCTTGTAGGGCAGACGCTCTGAACCAGCTGAGCTAAGCACCCGAGAGCGGACTGCGCCAAAGAAGGCGCAAGTCTCAATTTTTCCAATAAAAAGGTGGGCATTAACGGATTCGAACCGCTGACCCTTTGTCTGTCAGACAAATGCTCTGAACCAGCTGAGCTAAATGCCCTTTTGATAATCGCCGAGGCGAAACTTCGTAAGTGGGTGCTGAGGGATTCGAACCCCCGACCCTCTGCTTGTAGGGCAGACGCTCTGAACCAGCTGAGCTAAGCACCCGA
>SFOL01000093.1 GCA_004552385.1 Bacteroidales bacterium
GCCGCGAAGTTCTCATCAGTAAGCTGCTGTATCATATTGCATTGTATAAAAAGGTTTCAACTCAGGGGAGCGTAGCCGTCACGAAACGGTCGCGACCGGTAAAGTCTTTGATAACCGAGACATTGGCGAAGCCGACGCGTCGCAGCTCTTCGCTCGTCTCGTTGCCAAGAGCCTCGTTGATCTCGAAGAAGAGACAACCGGACGCGGCGAGCAGGCCACTGACGCAGAGGGTCGCTATGCGTCGATAGAAGAGCAGAGGGTCGTCGTCCGGCACGAAAAGAGCCATGTCGGGCTCGTGGCATAGCACATTGACGCTCATGGACTCCCGCTCGGAGAGCATCACGTAAGGCGGGTTGCTGACCACGGCGTCATACTGCGCCGAAGAAGCCCAGACGTCGGCTTGGGGCGAGAGAATGTCCAACTTGCGGAAATCGACGTCAATGCCGAGCGAGTTGGCGTTTTGGCTGGCGATGGCCAAGGCTTCGTCTGACGCGTCGACGGCGTGAACGATCGGGTGCGAGAGCCCACGCCCGAGGCTGAGCGCGATGCAGCCGCTCCCAGTCCCTATGTCAAGCACGCGGAGGCCCTGACGCCCGCCCGCCCAATTAATGACAAGCGAGACGAGCTCTTCCGTCTCGGGCCTGGGGATGAGGACTCCCGGCCCCACTTGCAGGTCGAGACCGAAAAATTGGGAGCGGCCGGTGACGTATTGCAACGGCTCGCCCGCCGCCATCCGCCGCGCCATCCCTATGAGGGCTGCCTCATCAGCGGGAGACACGGGTTCGGAAGACCTGAGCACCAGACCGGTGAAAGACACGCGGAAATGGTCGCACGCCAGAGCTCTCGCGGCAGCCCGCGCCTCGCCAGCCAAAGAGGAGGAGAGGAGCGCGGTAATCTCGCCGAGGAGGGGCTGAAGAGTCTTAGCCATTAATTTGTTATATTTGCGATAGGCACTTATAACCTATGACAAATATAATGAATAGGAGCGACACGCCCAACAGCACATTGGAGGCGGCGAATGACAAGCTATACATGCGCCGATGCATAGAACTGGCCTTGAACTCGGAGGGGCGGACATACCCCAACCCCATGGTGGGGGCCGTCGTGGTATGCGACGGTAAGATAATAGGCGAGGGTTGGCATCGGAAAGCTGGCGAGCCTCATGCCGAGGTGAACGCCATAAACAGCGTAAAAGATCAGTCACAGCTAAGTCGCAGCACCATATACGTGAGTCTGGAGCCATGCTCTCACTACGGCCGGACTCCGCCTTGCGCCGACCTCATAATCGAGAAAGGCATACCGCGCGTGGTCGTAGGCTGCCGCGACTCGTTCGCCAAGGTTGACGGGCGAGGCATACGGAAATTGCGTGACGCTGGCGTAGACGTGACCGTGGGCGTGATGGAAGACGAGTGCCGATGGCTGAACCGCAGGTTCTTCACGATGCAGGAGAAAGGCCGGCCATACGTCATACTCAAGTGGGCCGAGACCGCCGACGGATATATGGGCGCCATAAAGAACGGCAGGCCGGCGCCGGTCTCCATATCAAACGCGGAGGCGTTCACGATGTCTCACAAGCAGCGCACTACCGAAGACGGCATACTGGTCGGCATCGGCACGGTGGTGAGCGACAACCCTCACCTCACTTCGCGCCTTTGGACGGGGCCGTCGCCATTGCGCATCGTGATCGACCCTCACGGTGACATTCCGCCGGAAAGCAACGTCTTGACGGACGGGGGGCGGACACTTGTCATAAGCGGGGTCAGCGAGGGCGTTCATGGCGAGGTGAGATACATCAAAGCGGACATCACGGCAGGCAATTTGGCTCAGACAGCCATAGAGTCGGCCAAAGCGGTGGGCGTCTCGTCGGTGATAGTGGAGGGCGGAGCGCACACGTTGTCGCACTTCATAGAGAGCGGACTATGGGACGAGGCGTACATATACTGCTCAGACCATGTGATGGGCGAAGGCATTGAGTCTCCGCGTCTTGGCAGTGGCGAGCTGATAGAGGTCGTCCACATGGGAGACGTGACGTTGAGGCGATTTAAGAGCAGGGAGTTATTTAATGGTAAATATTTTGAGAAAATTTAGCGGGGCGTGTGGCGTTGAATAAAGTAAATTGCCTATCTTTGCACCGCAATCGGGATTTAGCGCAGTTGGTAGCGCACTACGTTCGGGACGTAGGGGTCGGGCGTTCGAGTCGCCTAATCCCGACTTTGTATAGAGCGAGGGATGATTGACCGGAAAGGTTGATCATCCCTTAGATTTTTTCATAAGCATGAAGCCGTTGGCAAAATGTACGTTGGCGAACATATTGATTTGCCAACGCTTTTTTTGCCCCTAAGTCGTCAATGACTTGACTTATAGAGCCTGAGCAGAGAAGGACCGGCTTCGCAATTTTCGGTAAAGACGTAATCAACACCCTGCCGGAAAGCAGGCACGCGACGGCTGTTCACAATACACTCGTCACACTCAGGCACCTCATCAACGCCATCAGCGGAGACAATGGCAATGCGCCGTCCGCCGCAATCGACCACGCAAAGGGGGGAGAGACAATCAACCACTGCTCCACTCCACCCGCGCGATGCGCAAACTTCGCTCACGGCACGGGCGGCAAGCGCACTGTCGGCGCGCTGCACGAAAAAGGTGGAGTTGGAGCCGTCGGCCGAGACAGCCACGCCCGCCACGCCATGGCATTTGAAGACCTCGACACCCCCGCCACGGCGCGTGGCATCGGCGCAAACAGCCACACAGAGCAATGCGGACGCCACGAAGACAGCGCGGAGCGTGGCAGGGGAGCGATGGCCGACAAAATAGAAAGCCACGCAGACAAGCGCCGACAACGACAGAAAAGTCAACAAGCCCAGCCGCGGCGCGTCGACAGAGGCGCACGGCAAAGCTGACGCCCAAGCGCAATAATGCTCAACGATGCTCAAGAGAGAATCAACGACAAAACCGACGCAAGAGCCGAGAAATGGCACATGGCAAAACAAGGGGCAAAGAAGCGTCGCTATGAAAATCCACTTGACTGGCTCCAAAACGACCAGGTTGTTGACCCAGAAATAGACCGGGAAAGAGTGGAACTTGCAAAGGAGAACCGGCAGAGTGGCCACCTGCGCGACAGTGCTGACCAAGACCCCCTGGCAAATGAACCGGAAGAAAACACCGCGGCGCATCAACCACGGGTTTAACAGACGGACAGACGCGAGGAGCCCACCCACGGCAGAGAAACTGAGCCAGAGCCCGACAGACGACGCGGAGAGAGGGTCGAAGAGCACGATAAAGAACAAAGCCGCCCAGAAAGAGTGGAACGACGGGAACCTGCGGCCGAGAGCGATCTCGAGCGCAAGGAACGAGAACATGACAGAAGCCCTCACAATACTGGGTGACAGACCCGTGAGAACGGCGTAAAGCCATATAACGACGACCGAGAAGGCGGACGCGCGCCGACGGGAGCAAAAAAGACCAAGAAGCCATGCGGCTGCGGACGAGAGAACACCGACGTGAAGGCCGCTGACGGCAAGAACATGGCTCGTGCCGCAAACAGAAAAAGACCTGCGCACGTCAGCGGGAAGTTCGCTGCGGTCGGCAAGGACGAGGGCTCGAAGAAAACCAGCGTTGGCATCAGACACACCGACAGAAGAGAGCGAGGCGGAGAAATAACCACCGACAGCGCCGACCACATAGGCCAAGGAAAGATCATCGGACTCTCGCACCGACAGAGAGTCGGCGAAAGAGAGGAAACACAACTTCTGCGTCTTGAGATACTCAAGATAGTCAAAGTCACTATACCGGTCGGGCTTAGGGACACTCGTGCGAACCCATGCGCTGACATGATTGCCGCAACGGAGAGAATCGCCCCGACCACAAGTCAGAGAGCACGGCACCGACAGGACGCCGTCGACACCGTAGGCCGCGAAATCATGCGAGACAAGGCTGTCGGCTCTCAGCACCACCTTGACAGAGAGCGAATCGCGCTTAACGATGCGCACAATGGTGCCATCAACAAGGCAATGGCGGCTCGCCGGCACAAAGTCGGAGCGGGACCTTGACGCAGAATGACCGCCAAGCGAAAAGAAAAATAGCGAAACGAGTACAGAGAACAGAAGCGAGCAGTTCCTCAACCGGCCAACATACCTCCATAAGAGTGCAGTGACAAAGGCAGAAAGACCTGACGCACAGAGCAACGAGAGCCACAAGCGTTCATTGCCGTGAGGCAGCCCTGCAACAGAGCCACAGAACAAAAAGATGGCGGGCAGTGCCAACGGCAGTCGGGCAAAGGAGCGAGCCAAAAGCCCGAAAAATGACTTTTCCTGGTTGCCCGACGTCATATTTCCAGAGATGAAAAGAAATCCGCCAAGAGCCGCATGTGCGGCTCTTGACGGAAAGAAGTGTAATCCTTTGATCTGTTCACTTTACGGCATCTCGCTTGCGGAATACTGCTTCACAAGCGAAAGGACAGCTCGCCCGCAAACGTCGGTGTCGCCCGCAGTGCAGACATGGAGCTTATAGGCTCCCGTCTTTGAGCAGATGAACTGAAAAGCCGTGAAGACCTTACCGTTAGCACTGTTGGATCCTATGAGCTTATCGCCGTCATAAATCTCGACAATGACATTCTCGGTGTTTGACGAGCCATTGGCGATGTTGACCTGATAGTGCGTACGGCTATTGAGCACGACGGAGAACTTAGAACCCGTCTTACTCACGCCGGCCGCGAGCTTAATGTCAAAATCTTTGATGTACTGAAAGTTGCCCATAGCTCCGAGAGCCTGTTTCATAAGCTCGTCGCCACACTGGGCGTAGGAACCGGAAAAAACTAACGCGCAAAAGGCGAAAAGCAAGAGCAGTCTTCTCATCGGTTACTTGATGATGAGGTTGCGAATGACTTCGACCTGCTTGATGATGGCGTCGACCTGCTCGGGCGAGATGTTGACGGTGGTCACCTCGTTCTGCTCGATGACGAGCATGCCGTCGACCTCTTTAGAGACTGGCGTACCCATCTGAGTAGTCACCTCGACCCCGCTGTAGATTTCCTTAAGCTTTTCAATCTCGCGGGCGATAGCCTTGAAGTCGGAATCGGAGCGGCCGTAGGTGTTGACCACGATGCTGATGATGTCGACAATGTTCTTCTGCTCGCCGAGGCGGTCAATGAGACCCTTGTCATGCGTTTGCGAGATTACGGCACCTGTGATGTAGATGCCCTCGATCCAAGTGCCGACGACAATGGCTGTGGAGACGTTGGAACGCTTATGCTCGCGGAGGTACTTGTCGATGTTATTGAAGCTATTGACTGACAGCTGCTTGAGAGAGTCAAGGTTGGTGCTGTTCTTGGCGAGGCTGCTAAGAGTGGAGAAGTCGAGGAACTGACCTACACCGATGCCGTCGGCGAGCCTCTTGATGGACGTCAGGTAGTCGACGACGACCGTGCTCTTGCCGAAAGTGTTGATGTAGCCAAGGTCAGCTGCATAGACTCCAAGGTTTGTCGCCATCTTGAAGCTGGTCTCGTAGAGGCTCTCCTTGCCAGCGGCATTGAGAATGTCTTTAGAGAAAGAGACGCCGGAATTCTTGATCTCATTAGCCATCTCGACAGGCGATGAGATGTTCTGAATCATGTCGCTGACGACCTCTCCGCTAACAATGACTGACGCAGAGTCATCAGTAACCTCATCGAGCTTGGGTGTTCCGCCACCCGAGCAAGAGCAACCGGTCGACATTGAGAAGACGGCGGCAGAAACGACGACGCTACCGCAAAAAGCCTTGAATTTCATAATGGTATCCTATTTGTGGACGGCTCGGGAGGAGGGGAGAGCTTTCGAGCCGAGGCGTTGGGGGTTAACGATTAGAAAGGTGATTACTTAGGCATCTCGGCCTCTGAATACTGCTTGACGAGCGAGAGCACGGCACGGGCGCAAGCCTCGGTGTCGCCAGAGGTGCAGACGTGGAGCTTATAGGCGCCCGTCTTGGAGCAGATGAACTGGAACGCGGTGAAGACCTTGCCGTTGGCGCTGTTGGAGCCAATGAGCTTGTCGCCGTCATAAATCTCAACTACCACATTCTCGGAGTTGGCCGAGCCGTTGGCGATATTGACCTGATAGTGGGTGCGGCTGTTCAAGACAACAGAGAACTTTGATCCAGTCTTGCTCGTGCCAGCAGCGAGCTTTATATCGAAGTCTTTGATATACTGATAGTTGCCCATGGCGCCAAGAGCCTGTTTCATGAGCTCGTCGCCACACTGGGCGTTGACGCTGGAAGCCATAGCGAAGATGGCGATGATAGATAAAAGAATCTGTTTCATTTTGAGAGTGTATGAAAAAGTGGCGTGGGTGGTAAAAATTATTCTACGATGAACTGACGGAGGTCATTCACCTTGGCTATGATGGCAGAGACCTGCTCCGGGGTTATTTTGACGTGGGTCAGCTCGTTCTGCTCGATCACGAGCATGCCGTCGACCTCCTTAGTGACAGGCTCACCAAGCTCATAAGTGATCTGGACGTCATCATATATCTTCTTGACATCGTCCACCTTGCTGACGAGCTCCTGGAAGTTGGCATCACCGCGGCTATAGTTGTTGAGGATGATGAGCAGGATGCCGACAATATCCTTCTGCTCGCCAAGACGGTTGATGAGCTCCGGATCCTGAGTCTGCTCGATGACCTTACAGGTGATGAAAATGCCCTCGACCCATGCACCAGCCACAATGGCGGTGGAGACGTTGGACCTCTTCTGCTCGCGGAGGTACTTGTCCATCTCGTTGAAGCTGGAGACGGAGAGCTGCTTGAGCGAATCGAGGTTGGTGCTATTCTTAGCGAGGCGGCTCAGCGTGCTGAAGTCGAGGAACTGCCCGACATTGAGTCCGTCAGCGAGTTCCTTGACGGCGAGAAGGTAAGAAACGACGACGCTATTCTTGTTGAAGGTGTTGATGTAACCGAGGTCGGCGCTATAGGCTCCGAG
>SFOL01000094.1 GCA_004552385.1 Bacteroidales bacterium
AGAAAGATAATAGTTCATCTTCCCTGCATATTCAGGCTTGAAAGCACCTATCTTCAAGTCAACAGCGACAAGACAGCGTAGTCCACGGTGAAAAAACAGCATATCAACCTTACTTTCCTTGCCGTTGAACTCCAACACATGCTGATTGCCTATGAACGTGAATCCATTGCCGAGCTCCATAAGGAAACGTGTGATGGCTTTTACAAGACGGTCTTCAAGTTCAAGCTCAAATATGGGACTTGTCACGCCCAAGAAGCCGAGATTATAGCTGCTGCTGAACACCTCGTTGGCATACTGCGCTTGTTCGGCAGGAAGAGTGCGTTCGAAATTGTTGTCTACTCGTGCCAATGCCTGTGTCTCATACATTTTGAGTTTAATGGCATTGAGCAACAGGTCGCGATTCCAACCTTTAGAGCGTGTCTCCTTTGCGTAGAAAAGCATTGCTGCATCGTCATCACCAACTTTCTGAAGAAGACGCAAGATATGCCCCCAAGGCAAAAGTGCGACAGCTTGTCGCACTTTTATATCTGAGTGACAAAAGCGTTCGTAGAATTTCTTCATATCCCACAGATTTCGTGGTGAAACGCCAATCTTAGGATAGCGTTCTTTCAAGTCTGCTGACAGCCGCCTTACTACACTATCACCATACCCACTTTCAATCTTTACCAACTTAGTGAGGGTTATTCACCGCATGATGAGTCTATATTCCCCATTTAAACCGCACGTGCACCTTGGGTCCTCAGTTTTGCCACATCACGATTATGATATTCCTTACCGAACATATTAAAAACTTGCCCATATACAACTATCATTTGTTCAGCCCCCCCGAATTAACCATAGTTGACGGCGCAGCGTGCGAGTCGGCGATGAGGTTTTACGTATTCGCGCAAAGAGGTAAGACATCAGGAGGCTGGGCGGAAAAGAGGTAAAAGACAGAGAACCGCAAAAGACGAGCTGTCATAGTTCGACACAGAAGACGAACAGAAGACGGTACGCCAACGGGGAAAACGATGGAGAGCGAAATAACAAGTGCTGAACTCGCAATCGTTTGCGAAGAGAGCGGGCGAAAAAAAACAAGAAAAACAAGCAAGCCGAATGGCGCTCCGCAAACGTTTGAAACGGCGGAAGATGTGGCGAAAGCAAAGAGGTCGGCATAGTGCGTGATTTCGCCGTTTGGGAGCACATGTTTACATTTGCAAACGTAAATTTACAGACACTTCAGGTGTGAACTCCCCAAAACGCATGTTACCATGGACAGCAAGCGTAACCTCAGCCTTCGCCAGCTGACAGACCTCAGCTTCGGCTTTTTCGGCGTACAGATAGCGTACGCCCTTCAGAGTGCTAACATAAGCAGGATATTCGCCACATTGGGCGCCGACCCTCATGACTTGAGCTACTTCTGGATACTGCCCCCCTTGATGGGCATGGTGGTCCAACCACTGATAGGCTCATTGTCGGACAGGACGTGGACCCGCATGGGGCGGCGCATACCCTACCTGGTGTTTGGCGCGGCGGTGGCCGTGGTCGTGTTGTGCCTGCTGCCCAACTCGGGGAGCCTGGGGCTGACCGTCGGGACATCTATGATGTTCGGCCTGCTGATGCTGATGCTGCTCGACACGTCGATAAACATGGCGATGCAGCCGTTCAAGATGCTGGTGGGCGACATGGTGACGGAGCGTCAGAAGACGAAGGCCTACAGCATACAGAGCCTGCTGTGTAACGCCGGCAGCCTTGTCGGGTTCTTGTTCCCGTTCTTCCTGGCCCTGATTGGCGTTGCCAAGACGGCGGCTCCCGGGGTTATACCTCCGACGGTTGTTTACGCGTTCTACACAGGTGCGGCGATACTCGTCTTGTGCGTGATATACACGATGGTGAGGGTGAAAGAGATGCCTCCCGCCGAATACCGCGAGTTCCACCACATATCGGACACGGCTGAGGCGGCGGAAGAAAAGAGCTTCGGCCTGCAAAGCATAACGGGTCTGTTCCGCAACGCGCCGAGCACGTTTTGGACTGTGGGGCTCGTCCAGTTCTTCTGCTGGGCCGCTTTCCTCTACATGTGGAGCTTCATGACCGGCGCAGTGGCCGAGAACGGTTGGGGCGCGACGGACACGTCGTCGGCGGAGTACCAGGACGCGGGCAACTGGGTAGGCGTGCTTTACGCCGTCCAGGCTGTCGGGTCGATAATATGGGCCACGTTCATCCCCCGTTTCAAGAACATAAAGGTGGCCTACGTGACTTCGTTGCTGATAGGCGCGGCCGGGTTCATCTCGCTCTACTTTGTCCATGACCCTAACGTGATGATGGTGAGCCTTCTGCTGGTGGGCCCGGCATGGGCGGCGATGCTCGCCATCCCGTTCACACTGCTGACGAACTCACTCGAGGGGACCCCGAGCATGGGCACCTACCTCGGACTGTTCAACTGCACGATATGCCTCCCGCAGATAGTGGCGGCTGCCCTGGGCGGATGGGTGATGACGCTGATAGGCGGCAGCCAGCCCGGCATGATGCTCGTGGCGGGCGGTCTGCTGATATGCGGAGCATTGGCCGTAAGGTTCATAAAGAAATAAACAGTTAGACATCATATACGCAAAAAAAATAGGATGACTATGATGCGAAAGATAATAAGCGCAGCCGCTCTGGTGGCAATGTGCCTCACGGCCCAAGGTCAGATGCGGGTGGAACCCGCCAACTGGTGGGTGGGGATGAAGAACCCCGAAGTGCAGCTCATGATACACGACAAGGACGTGGCCAAGATGGAGGCGAGCGTGGACGCGAAAGGCGTGGAGGTGACGCGCGTGGAGCGGACGGACAACCCGAACTACATGTTCGTAACCCTGAGCATAAGCAAAAAGGCCAAAGCAGGCACTTTTGACATAAAGCTGGAAGGCGAGAGCGGCGAAAAGACCATAAAATATGAGCTGAAAGAGCGCAGGCCCAACTCACAGTTTCGGACCGGCTTCAGCTCCGACGACGCCATATACCTGCTCATGCCAGACCGCTTCGCCAATGGCGACCCCGGCAACGACACCAAAGAGGGCATGAGCGAGAGGAGCGACAGGACAGCCCCCTACGGACGACACGGCGGCGACCTCCGCGGCGTGACGGACCACCTGGACTACATAAAAGAGCTGGGCATGACGGCCTTGTGGATGACGCCAGTAATGACGAACGACATGCCCGAGAGTTCATATCACGGCTACGCGATAACGAACTACTATGAGATAGACCCGAGGTACGGCACTCTGGAGGACATGAAAAACCTGAGCGCAGAGCTTCACAAGAGGGGGATGAAGCACATAATGGACATGGTGTTCAACCACTGTGGCACGAACCACTGGTGGATGAAAGACCTGCCATCGAAAGACTGGTTAAACAAATGGTATGACAAGGATGGCAACGAGACCTTCGTCAGGAGCAACTACCGCCTTTCGATAATACGCGACAGGCACGCGTCGAAACACGACCTGGACGTGGCCTTGAAGGGCTGGTTCGACAAGAGCATGCCAGACATGAACCTGAGAAACGAGCTGGTGAAGAACTACTTCATTCAGAACTCGATATGGTGGATAGAGACAGTGGATCTTGACGGCATAAGGCAAGACACGTATCCGTATTCAGACGTCGAGGCGATGGCCGAATGGTGCGAGAGGATCAAGGACGAGTACCCCTACTTCAACATAGTTGGCGAGTGCTGGATATCAGAGGCGGGCAAGCTTGCCGCATGGCAAAAGGGCTACGGCAAAGACAACGGCATGGAGGACAGCGGCCTGCCCACCATAATGGACTTCCCCCTGCAGGAGGCCATCTGGAAATCAATGACAGAGGGCGAGGGATGGAGCGACGGCGCCAACAGGCTGTATGACAGTTTTGCCAACGACCGCATATACCCCGACCCGATGAGCATAATGATATTCGGCGAGAACCATGACTGCGGCCGACTGCTCACCCAGCTAAAAGACGACGAGGCCTCGCTGAGGCTGACGTACGCGCTCCTGGCCACCGCCCGCGGCATTCCTCAGCTCTACTACGGTACGGAGGTGCTGATGAAAGGTAACGGCTTCGACGGCCACGCCAACATCCGCGGCGACTTCCCCGGCGGATGGGAAGGCGACACACTGAACTACTTCACGCGGATGCCCGAGCATGAGAAGGCCATGCGAGACTACACGGCACGGCTGTTCAACTACCGAAAGAAGAGCATGGCGCTGAGGCGCGGCTCGATGACCCACTACCTGCCGCAAGACAACGTCTACACCTACTTCAGGTATGACTCCACAACGCAGAAACGCGTCATGACCATCTTGAACCTGGCGCATGAGAGCAGGACGCTGGACTTGACAAAATTCGAGGAAATTGCCGGCGCAAGGTTGCAAGGGACGGACATCACGACCGGCAAGAAGGTGGACGCCAACGGCACACTGACCGTGGGCGCACGCGAGGCCGTAGTCGTGGCGATAGGCGAATAGACAACCAGACTCGCACAATGATTAGCAAGAAGAAACAACATATTTATTAACAACAGCAGAAAAATGAAGCAGACAATGAAAAAAAGCATGTGGGAGGCCGGCGCGACGGTAATGGCGTTCGCAGCCCTCGCCCTGAGCGCATGCGGCCCTCAGGCGCCAGTGGGCAAAGCCCAAAAGCTCTTCGGCATGACCGAGGCCACATCGCCAGACGGCAACATAAAACTGACATTCGGCATAACGGAAGGCGACAGCGTCCCGACCTACGCTCTGAGCTATGGCACCCATCAGGTGGTTAAGACTTCGCGCCTGGGCCTCGACATAAAGATAAAAGGCGGCAAGCCCACTGACAACCTGACACACGGCTTTGAGCTGGCCGACGTCAAGCGCGGCTCGCTCGACGAGACGTGGGCTCCCGTATGGGGAGAGGAGGATAGCATCCGTAACAACTACAACGAACTGACCGTGAGCCTTCGCCAACCATCGAGCGGCAAGGTGATGGATGTTTGCTTCCGCCTTTATGACGACGGCCTGGGCTTCCGATACATGTTTCCGGAGCAGGACGGCCTGACATACTTCACAGTCCGCGACGAGAAGACCGAGTTCGCCATGAGCGGCGACCACACGGCATGGTGGATATCCGGCGACTACGACACGCAGGAGTATGACTACACCGAGAGCCGCCTGAGCGAGATCCGCTCACTGTCACCGACCGCACGCCAGGAGAACTCAAGCCAGACGGCAATATCGCCAACGGCCGTGCAGACCTCACTCCAAATGAAGACCGACAGCGGCCTTTACATCAACATCCACGAGGCTGCGCTGGTGGACTACAGCTGCATGAGCCTCGACCTTGACGACAAGAACTTGGTCTTCAAAGCCGCGCTTACCCCGAACGCCGTGGGCGACATGGCGCGAATCCAGACCCCATGCAAGACCCCCTGGCGCACGGTCATGGTAACCGACGACGCTCGCAAGACACTGGCAAGCCGACTGATACTGAACCTTAACGACCCGTGCGCATACGACGACGTGAGCTGGATTAAGCCCGTCAAATATATGGGCGTATGGTGGGAAATGATAACCGGCAAAGGCCAGTGGAGCTATACCAACGACTTCAAGAGCATCCACGTAGGCGAGAGCGACTACGCCCACGCAAAGCCTCACGGCAAACACTCCGCCAACAATGAGAACGTAAAGCGATACATAGACTTCGCGGCCAAGAACGGCATGGACCAGCTGCTGATAGAGGGTTGGAACATCGGCTGGGAGGACTGGTTCGGCTTCGAGAAGGACTACGTGTTCGACTTCGTGACCCCCTACCCCGACTTTGACGTGAAGGGGCTCAACGCCTATGCCAAAAGCAAGGGCATCCGCCTCATGATGCACCACGAGACGTCCGGCTCCATCCGCAACTACGAGCGCCACATGGATGCTGCATATAAGTTCATGGTGGACAACGGTTACAACGCCGTCAAGAGCGGCTACGTAGGCAACATCGTCACCGCCGGCGAGCACCACTACGGCCAGTGGGCGGTCAACCACTACCTCTACGCCGTGAAGAAGGCCGCAGATTATCACATCTGCGTTAACGCCCACGAGGCGATCCGCCCCACAGGCCTCTGCCGCACGTATCCTAACCTCATAGGCAACGAGAGCGCGCGCGGCACCGAGTACGAGAGTTTTGGCGGCAACAAGCCGTTCCACACATGCTGCCTGCCCTTCACCCGCTTGCAGGGTGGCCCGATGGACTACACCCCCGGCATCCTGGACACCCGCATGAGCTTCCTGGAGGGCGAGCACAGCCACGTGAACACCACCCTCTGCAAGCAGCTGGCCCTCTACGTGACCATGTACAGCCCACTGCAGATGGCGGCCGACCTGCCAGAAAGCTACGAAAAGTACGCCGACGCGTTCCAGTTCATTAAAGACGTGGCCATAGACTGGCAAAAGAGCGTCTACTTGGAGGCGGAGCCAGGCCACTTCATTACGATAGCGCGCAAGGAGAAGGGTGGCGACGACTGGTTCGTAGGCTCAATAACCGGATATGACGAGCGCGAGGCGACCGTGGACTTCTCGTTCCTCGACCCCGGCGTGAAGTACACCGCCACCATATACCGTGACGGCGAAGACGCATCATATAACGAGAAACCGGACAGCTACAAGATTGAGACTCAGACGGTAGACTCAAGCACTGTTCTGAAGATCAAGTGCGCAAAGAGCGGCGGTTTCGCAATATCCGTGAAGAAGTAGGGAAGCGCAACCCCTACCCCGCATAATAGTTTATGAATTCTCAGCGCCCGCCTCCCAAACGTGGAGGCGGGCGCTGAGTTCGTTTTTCACCACAACATATACTAACGTGAGTTCGATGTATTCAGAAAAATGCGAACAGGGGTAGCAGGCTTACCTTCTGAGGCTCAGTGAATCTATTGTACGAAACCACAT
>SFOL01000095.1 GCA_004552385.1 Bacteroidales bacterium
TAAGGCGGTGTATTTTGCGCATATGCACCATGTGCGCCTGTATATTACCGTCAATACGTTGGTTGATGACAGCGAGCTGGAGGCTTTATCCGCTTACCTTACCTTTATGAATAAAATTGTTTTTTGGATTTCCTCGCTGGCCGTGACTTTTCTCACATCTTGCCATGAAGACGACTCGATCTCAAACGTCTCTATCTCTTACACTCTTCCCGTAGGTCATGAGGCCGACGCCATTGTCGGCTCCCCTGTCATATCGGTCGAGGATGTGGCGTCGGGCTCTGTGACGTCATACTCTTTTGCCGATCTTGTGTCTAACACGGTCTCGTTGCCGTACGGATTGTATAACATGACCCTCACGGTCAACACATCTCACCCATACACCGACCGTGTTGTCGATGAGACGTTCCGCGACGTCAAGCAGGGCGTGCAGGTTGATGATGGCGACTTGGCAGTCTCTTTCTCGCCCATCCGTGTCTCTGGCGGGCAGGGCTTCGTTTTTGCCGAGATGTGTTTTGCCAGCCAATTGCCGGAAGGCCTCTCTTCTTACAGCGGCGATGCCTGGTTCCGTATTATCAACAACTCGTCAGACACACTGTGTGCCGATGGCCTTTGCATTGTCGAGTCGGCTTTCTCTTCGGTCAATAACGGCAAGCACGATTATCAGCCCGACATCATGTCCGACGCCATGGCGGTTATGGCCGTCTACCAAATCCCTGGAGCGGGTAATGACGTGCGAGTATTGCCCGGCGGGTCGCTGCTCATTGCCGACGTGGCCAAAGACCACAGGGCGGACAACCCGCTCTCGTTCGACCTCTCAAATGCCGACTTCGAATGGTATAACGACGTGTCTTCTTCCGTAAAAGATATTGACACAGATGCGCCCAACCTCGTTTGCGTCTATAAACAGTCTAAGACGTTTTGGGTGCCGAACAAGCAGTACAACAAATCTTACGCCATCGGCTACCTTGGCGGTGAATTTGGCAGGATGACAAACGATGATTACATTGCGTCTTGCAAATATGACTGCTCCTACGTCACGATAGTCAAAGAGACTGAGAAAGTGATGAATTGCAGTTACTATCGTTTTGAGAACGAGTGGATTCTTGACGCCGTCTCTTTCGCCCCGAGCAAAGATTTTGGGTGGAGCATCATAGACCAGTCGCTCGACGCCGGCTATGTCTCTATGGGCGAGACGGGAACTGACAAAAGCCGCCTCGGAAAGTCTGCGCGACGCAAGTTCGAGCGCGGACTCATGGTTGATACAAACAACTCGTCGGATGACTTCATCGTAGCCTCTGATGCTGACCCGTCCCATCTCTTCAAATAAGGTATTTGCCGTCATAACCCTGATTGCCGCCATTCTTGCCTGCGCTCCTTCACTGGCGCGGGTCGATGGCGGCAATCCCGCCTTGCGGGTTTTCAGTGCCGACACGGCCTTGTCCGAGGTCTCTGTCGTATGCCGTGCGTCATCGCGGCTCATGTCTTCGGTTGAGGAGGGCGACAAGTGGCGCTCCGTCTCCGCCGAGGGACGCGCCGATATGCGGATCTCTGACGGTTGGAGGGCATGGGGCGACGCGGCCTACGGACGCAGTGTCAGGGCTGGGGTGCGATGGAGCGAATCGTCAGACGTGGCCGAGGTCTGGCCTATGGCTGTGGCCGACACTGTCGGCGGCGATAAGGACGGCGAGAGCTACGCCTTCAGGGCCGGATTCGCATGGAGCGGGCGGGGCGGCGGGGCTGGGCTTGAGGTCTTGTACTCGTCGCTGTGCGAGTTCCGGATGGTGGACCCGCGCCCGAAGTCCGACGCCGTATCCGCCGAAGTCCGACTCGGCGGCGCTTGGCAACTCAAACGAGCTTCTCTCGGGGCTTTCGGCCTTTTGCGCAAGTATTCGCAAGATGTCGACATTGACTTTTATAACGTCCGAGGCGCAAGGGCCACGATATATCACATGACGGGACTCGGGACCGATTATTCGCGTTTTGCGGGGGCGTATGACGAGGCCGTGTTCAAAGGCCGAACTGTGGGCGGCGGACTTCAGTTCCGAGGGTTCGCCAACGCACAGGTCGAGTTCTCGCACCGGCATATGGAGAAGATCTTGCCCGACGTGCAGAATGCGCTCATAAGCGAGACATTAGGCGACCGCCTCTCTTTCGAGATGTCGCGACCCGGGGTTATGGGAGGGTGGCAAACGGGGCTCTCCGTCTTTGGGTCTGTCAAAAGGCTGAATCTGAAGACAATAATCTATGACGACGGAGCAAAAGGTTACCGTCAGATTGCGGTGCGCCAGCCCTATGAGCAAAAAGGCGTTAACGTCGGCTTGACCGCCCTCATGCGCAAAGACGGGGTGGCGACTTTGCGTGCAGCCGCCTCTTATGGCTCTCATTCTGAGGAGAATACCGACGCCCGTAGAGAAATTGACGTTAAGGATGTGCGGGCGCGCCTGTCTGTGTCGCGCTTCATGGTGTGGCGGCGTGTCGACTTGGCGTGCGGCGGCGGCGTCTACGGCCGTGTTGGCGTTGGCAAGCGTTGCGTGCTCGGAGCTCCAAGGCGGACGGAGTCTCACGGCGCGCTCCTCGCCGTTTGGCACAATTATCAGTTGCGCTCGGCCGGCCTCGCGGGTGTCGATGCCGACGTCAGGGCCGACTTGCGTCTCCCTCGTCTGGCCCGTTCAGCGTTTTTATCCGTGTCGGGCGGCTGGCTGTGGCGCTCGGGCGGACTCCCGTCGGGGTGGGTGATGTCGGCGAGGGCGGGGGTCTCGTTCTGACGCTCCCTTATCGTCAGTCCCGCGTGGGCATTGTTTCTTTAAAATCACTATCTTTGCCCAGTTTATTTTCTTACGGAAAAACAACATAGAGCAACATAGCAAAATGACTGCCAACGAAGTTCGTCAAAGCTTCTTGGACTTCTTCGCCTCGAAGGGTCACAAGATCGTCCCGTCCGCACCAATGGTCGTAAAGGGCGACCCCACGCTGATGTTTACCAACGCGGGTATGAACCAGTTTAAAGACATCATCTTGGGCAACGTCCCCATCACGGCAAGCCGCGTGTCAGACTCGCAGAAGTGCCTCCGCGTATCCGGAAAGCACAACGACCTTGAGGAGGTGGGACACGATACCTACCACCACACCATGTTCGAGATGCTTGGCAACTGGTCCTTTGGCGACTATTTCAAGAAAGAGGCTATAGCTTTCGCTTGGGAGTTCCTCACAGAGGTTATCAAGCTCGACAAAGACCGACTCTACGTCACCATCTTCGAGGGTTCGGAAGAAGAGGGGGTCGCCCGCGACACCGAGGCCTACAACGCTTGGGCTGAGCACGTCGATAAGTACCGTATCATTGACGGCAACAAGCACGACAACTTCTGGGAGATGGGCGACACCGGCCCTTGCGGCCCTTGCTCAGAGATCCACTATGACATGCGCCCCGAGGAAGAGCGCAAGAAGGTCAACGGGCGAGACCTCGTCAACAAAGATGACCCCCAGGTCATAGAGATCTGGAACCTCGTCTTCATGCAATATAACCGCAAGGCCAACGGCGAGCTTGAGCCTCTGCCCAATCACCATGTTGACACTGGCATGGGCTTTGAGCGTCTCGTACGCGCCGTCCAGCACAAGACGTCCAATTACGACACAGACGTCTTCACCCCGATCCTTGACAAGATCGCCGAAATCTCGGGCGTCAAATACGGACAGGCCGAGAAGACTGATATCGCCATGCGCGTCATGGCCGACCACATTCGCACCATAGCGTTCTCTATAACCGACGGGCAGCTGCCAAGCAACAACAAGGCGGGCTACGTCATCCGCCGCATCCTCCGCCGCGCCGTGCGCTACAACTACACCTTCCTTGGAGGCAAGGAGGCCACGCTCTACAAGCTCGTCCCGACCCTCGTTGAGACCATGGGCGGTGCCTACCCCGAGCTCAAGGCTCAGCAGGAGCTCGTGACAAAGGTCATAAAAGAGGAGGAGGAGGGCTTCCTCAAGACTCTCGCAACGGGCATCAACATGCTCAACGGCATCATTGCCGACACTAAGAAGAAGAATGCTTCAAAGATTAGCGGAAAGGTCGCCTTCGAACTTTATGACACCTACGGCTTCCCGCTCGACCTCACCGAGCTCATCTTGCGCGAGAACGGTCTCGAGGCCGACACCGCCGAGTTCGACAAGGAGATGGCTGCCCAGAAAGACCGCGCCCGAAATGCAACGGCCATAGAGGCAGGCGACTGGGTCGTCCTCGACGAGAATGCCGTCAAGGAGGACTTCATTGGCTATGACGAGACCGAGGCTGACGTTAATATCGTCCGCTACCGCACCGTGAAGGCAAAGAACAAGCAGCAGATCCAAATCGTATTCGACCGCACACCGTTCTACGGCGAGAGCGGCGGACAGGTCGGAGACACCGGCGTCATACGCGATGCGAGCGGCAAGGAGATCAGAGTGCTGGACACCATAAAGGAGAACAACCTCATAACCCACATCGCTGCCGAGCTGCCAGCTGTGCTCGACAAGCCTGTCCATGTCAAGATTGACGAGCACCGTCGCGATCTCATCGCTGACAACCACTCGGCAACCCACCTCATGCAGGAGGCACTACGAGCCGTGCTCGGCAACCATGTCGAGCAGAAAGGCTCGCTCGTCACTCCGGAGTACCTGCGTTTCGACTTCAGCCACTTCCAAAAGGTCACAGATGAGGAGCTATCTAAGGTGGAGCACCTCGTCAACCTTAAGATACGTGCGAACGTGCCCCTTGAGGAGGAGCGTGCGATGCCTATCGAAGAGGCGCGGAAACTCGGTGCCATGTCGCTCTTCGGCGAGAAGTACGGTGACAAGGTGCGCGTCGTCAAGTTCGGCTCGTCTGTAGAGTTCTGTGGCGGCACGCACGTCAAGGCCACTGGCAACATCGGTTTCTTCAAGATACTCAGCGAGAGCTCTGTCTCAGCCGGCGTCAGGCGCATTGAGGCCGTCACGGCGGACAAGGCCGAGGAGATGGTCAATGGACTCGTCTCCACGCTCAAGGATCTCGGTGAGGCACTCAAGGGCAGTAAGGACATCCGTAAGAGCATCGAGCAGCTCATCCAGAACAACGAGAAGCTCCAGCAGCGCGCCGAGGCCATGATGACGGGCATGCTCGTGGCGGAGCGTGAGAGCCTCAAGCACGACGCGCAGATGATTGGCGCACGAGCACTGATCGTTGCCGAGGTCAAGCCGGTATTTGTTGAAAAACTCAAAGATCTCGCCTATCAGCTCCGTGGTGAGTATGACCAGGCCGTGATAGTGCTCGGTTGCGTGGCCGATGCGAAGCCGCAGCTGCTCATCATCATAACGGACAACCTCGTGAATGAGCTTGGCCTCAACGCGGGTCAGACCATCCGTGAGGTGGCCAAGTTCATCCAGGGTGGTGGCGGCGGTCAGCCGTTCTTCGCCACTGCCGGCGGAAAGAACGCCGCCGGAATGGAGGCCGCCCTCCGCGAGGCTAAGTACTTCTTCACTTCGAAGCTTAACGGGTAGGCTTGGCGCAAGCTGTGAGCTAAGCCTGGCGATATAATCAATAAGGAGAAGAGCCGCCACTGACGTCCTGTCAGTGGCGGCTCTTCCTGTTTGCTCTCTCGCCCTTCTCTTCG
Organism: Bacteroidales bacterium; assembly: GCA_004552385.1. GTDB lineage: Bacteria > Bacteroidota > Bacteroidia > Bacteroidales > Marinilabiliaceae > W3P20-009. The sequence goes on from SFOL01000095.1 coordinate 5,622, forward strand.
CGATCTACGTCAAAAGCCCCTCGACGGTGTCCACGCTCACGTTTATCGCTTTGGCTATGTCTTCTGCGGACATTCCCACGTTGCGCAAAGCCTTAGCGCTTAGTTTCAAGGCGCTCAAGCTCTTCTCCGCCTCCGCCTTGCTCTTCTCCGCCTCCGCCTTGCTCTTTTCCGCCTCCGCTCTGTTTTTCTCCGCCTCCGCCTTATACTGCTCTATCTTCAAGTCCCTTTGGTCCATCTCCCACAGTATCTCCTGCTCCACCGAGAGCTTCCTCCTCATGTCCGGGTCCAGCAACCCCTCACGCAGCTTGTTCACAATCTCACGCTTGTCCGAGCCGCCGTCCCATGCGGCCTCCTCCGGCAAACTCACCACGCAGTGATCCGACGACAGGCGGAACCGCTGGTCGAAGACGTTCAGCAGGCGTTCCGCCGCATTGCCGGGCTTCTGTGGCAGCCGCGGTATCTGCACTATTACGATGTCGTGCGTCAGGCTGTCCACAAAGTCGGATTTTTCCGTCATCTTGATGGGGCGCCCGTCATAGTCCACGAGGGCGTTGCCGTAGCCGTAGGCTATGGGCTCCGTCATGAGCGGGATCTGGTGTCCGAGCAGGTAGATGGCCACGATGTGGCGCGGCGTCACCCCGTCGCTCTTCACATTCTGCGGGTCGGTGTACTGGCCGCCCAGATATTTCCGGAAGCGCAGCAGCTCCGTCTGAAGCCACACTTTCTGCAGCTCTATGAGCACGGTCTCCTCTCTCGTCTCCTCGTTGCCATCGGCATCCTTCACAGTGTCGGTTATCGTCGCCTTGAAGTCGAGACGGTAGATGGGGTAGTCTTTGCCTTCGGCTCTGACCGAGTTTATGTAGTCGACGTACTCCTGTGAGGCCATCGCCAACTGCGTCACGTTGCGCTTCATCAGCGTGGACAGCAGGATCTTGGCCACCTTCTCGTCAGACATAAGGAATTTGAATGACGAGTCGTATATGGGGTTCAGCATCTCAATCATGTCGGCCTCCGTTTTTAAGTTGTTGATATTTCACGTTTTGCAAATATAACTATTTCGGATGACAGGCGATGGGGGGCAATGAGGATGCCGTGGCCGGTTCGCTTTTTTTATGAGGTCTGTGGCAAGGCATGTCCCCCGCCCGTCTACCAAAATCTCCTT
>SFOL01000096.1 GCA_004552385.1 Bacteroidales bacterium
CATCACGTCACCTTCTCCCAAAAGCAGCCATTCGGGGGATATTCCGTAATTTTTTACGATTGCAACTAATGCCTTGTACTTAGGAGGTGTCTTCCCGTTCTTGTAATTCCTCACGTTAGCCTCGCTTTCGCCGATTAGTTCGCCGAATTTCGTGTTGTTTCCGTTACAGAACTGGTCAATTATTGCGCAGATTCTCTCTGATATTGTTTCGTACGACGTAATTATTTTCGCCATTTCTCTTGCGTAGCCGAAATTAGTTTCGTTAATTTGTGGCGTTGTCACTGTGACAACGCCCTTAATTTACGAAGAATGACGAATTCAAGCAAAATCGCAATGCAAAGAGGCGGCATCGACTTGGTGGCGAAGCTCATGAACGTGACGCGCAGGAGCGTCTTCAGGGCGCTCTCGGGCCGGGGCGCCGCCTCCCCACTCGCCCTGCGCATCCGCCGGTGCGCGCTCAACCACGGGGGCTACTTCGTCCGCGCGGACATCCCCGAGGGGCAGTGGCTCACGGAGTACAACCACGCCGCGGGATGGATGGTGGCGCAATTCTGGAACGGCTACGTCGTCAGGGTGAGCCTCCGCGGAGGCCCGATGGAGGTAGGGCACCCCGACGGGACGACCGAGCAGAGGCCAGAGCCCTCGATTGGCGACGTCTTCACGCTCTTCGAGGAGCTGGCCCTCAAACAACCCTCAAACGACATTTAACAAGCCATGGAAACAATCAAGAAACAAAGAATTGCGGTCGCGCTGAGAAACTATTGCGACCGCTATGGCAGCCAAAGCAAGGCAGCCAAAGCCCTCAAAATGAGTGGAGGAATGATTAGCCAGATGCTTACGGGCGACTGGGACAAGATTGCCGACCAACAGTGGCACGCCGCCGCGGCCGGAATCGGCTACAAGGAGGAGAGGTGGGAGGCCGTCGAGACTTCCGACTTCCGGACGCTGAGCGCCATACTTGCCGACGCGCAGCAGAACTCGCTCGTGATGAGCATCGTCGGTGCGGCTGGCACGGGTAAGAGCTTTACGTGCCGCCACTACTCGGAGACGCATCAGAACGTAGTGGTGGTATCGTGCGACTCGTACTGGACTCGCAAAGACCTCATAGAGGAACTGCTAACGGTGATGGGCGAAGATACGGCAGGACTGACGCTCGCTGGCCTCACGCGAAAGGCGGTGAAGAAGTTGAGGATGACCGACTGCCCACTGATCATTCTCGACGAGGCAGACAAGCTGAGCGATAAGGTGCTCAACGCGTTCATCACGCTCTACAACCAGTTGGAGGCCATCTGCGGCATAGTACTTATAGCCACCAGCCACTTAGAGAAGAAACTGATGAGCGGTGTGCGCCACAACAAGCAAGGCTATAATGAGATCTGGAGCCGATTGGGGCGCAAGTGCATACCACTGAGCGGCGTGAGTGCGCAAGATATAGTTATGGTATGCCAAGCCAACGGAGTGGACGACGAGAAGACGATTGACAGCATAATAGCCGATTCGGATAGCGACCTGCGCCGTGTGGCTCGCAAAGTACATGCCGCCAAGCGCAAGGCCGCGCAGAGTGCAAAACGTCAAGCGGAGGACGCGGAATGAGACGAGCCTACAACGTTCACCAGATACGCCAGTTCCGACCCGCTACGCTCGACTTCGACGGCGAGTGGCTCGCCTCCATAGGCAGACCTGAGCGCACAGGCTCGTGGCTCATCTGGGGCAAGAGCGCCAACGGCAAGACGCGCTTCGCGCTCCAGCTGGCGCGCTACCTCTGCAATTTCGGCCGTGTGGCATACGACAGCCTCGAAGAAGGCTTGAGTCTGACTATGCAGAACGCCATAGCTGAAGTAGGCTTCTCCGACGGCAAGGCCAAGCGCAACTTCTCCCTCCTCGATAAGGAGCCGATAGATGAGCTTGCCGAGCGACTGCGCAAAGAGAAAGCCCCCAAGATAGTCATCATAGACAGCCTCCAGTACACAGGCATGACCTACACAGCCTACAAAGCCCTCCGAGACGAGAACCCCGGCAAACTGCTCATCTTCATCAGCCATGCCGACGGCGCGGAGCCAAAGGGCAACGTGGCGAACTCGGTCAAGTTCGATGCCAACGTCAAGATCTACGTCGAGGGCTACCGCGCCATGCCGCAGAGCCGCTACGGAGGCGGACAGCCCTACGACGTGTGGCCGCAGAAGAGCGCGGAGTACTGGGCAGGGAAATAATCAATTAAATCAGGAATCATGGATACAACGGAAAGAACATCGCCCTGGCGTCGCGCCGCCCTTGCCGACATCCACCGCATGAAGAGTGTGCTATGTATGAGTGATGAAGATTGGCGCGCATTCCTCGCACAATGGCGAGTGGAGAGCTCGAAGGACCTGACGGACGACCAGCTGAAGGAGCTGCGCCACCGCCTGCACGACATCACCGACCCGCGCCAAACGGCGACAGGGCGCGCCGAGGCCGACAGCAAAGCGACCGACATCATCAAGTGGCGCAAGCGCGTCTATGGCGTAATTGGCGCATGGCTACGCGAGGGACACTATAAGAGCGACGCGGCGGCCATCCGCACCGTCGCCTGCCGAGCCACACGGCGCGACGACTTCAACCAGATAAGCCTCTCGGAGCTGAAGCAACTCTACCACTCGTGGTGCAAGAAGCGTGAGACGGCTGCTAACGCCGAAACGCTCAAGAGGGTTTTCGATTCTGTCAGTCTCAACTAACCACAAGCGAGGAGGAGAAAGTGATGATGCAGTACTACAAAGCCAACCTCTGTGTCGAAGCCTCGTGGCTTGTCGAGAGTGGGGTGATGACAGAATCCAACTATCGCAACTTGAGCAGTCGCCACGACATCCGTGTCGTCCGTCGTGGTTGTCGTGGTGTGGCGGCTCTGGTTGACTACGAGAGCCTGCCCGGGCGCTTCAAAGAGAGCATTGTCCGCCTCCTCGGCAATCCCTATGACTACGTGAAAGAAAATGCACTCGTCCGCTACGTGTCGCCCTCGCCCGAAGCTGCCGACTATTTCGACTCATACCTTGTCGACGGCGTGCGTCACTTGCCTCAGGAGACCATTCGTCGCTATCATGCCGAAGCGTGCATACTCGATGGTATCGGCCGACTAATAAGCGAACGCCGTGGCAAGGCATCGGCTCTCGGACACCGCAAAGCTAAGTTGTGGGACGACCTGACGGAGATGGTCAGTCTGCTCGACAATGTCCGCTGGCCGCACTCGCTGCCCTCCAACGCCCGAAGCCTCGAGCGCAAGTACAAGGCCTACGTCAAGGGCGGCTACGAGAGCCTCGTCCATGGCGGCTACCGCAACTCCAACGCCTCCAAGACCGCCGAGGACTGCGACTACGCGGCCATGCTCAGCCTCGTCTCCGACCCCCGCAACCTCTCCGACGCGCAGGTGGCGCGCCTCTACTCGGCCGGCCACGAGCCCGTCTCGGCCAAGACCGTCGGCAACTTCCGCGCCGTCCACGAGCAGGAAATTTTCGCCAGCCGACATGGCGCAACTCGCTTCCGTGCCGAGCGCTCCATGACCGTCAAGCGCAGTGCGCCTACCGCCCCGCTCTACCTCTGGACGCTCGACGGCTGGGATGCCGAACTGCTCTACCAGAAGACCACCACCGACAAGAAAGGTCACAGCGTGACGACCTACCACAACCGCGTAAAGCTCGAAGTGATTCTCGATGCTTGCACGAAGTATCCCATCGGCTTTGCCATTGGCGACACCGAAAGTCCCGAACTCGTCCGCGCTGCCTTGCGCAATGCCATCAACCACACCCGCGAACTCTTCGGCGCTCGCTTCAAGCCTGCGCAGATACAGATGGACCACGCCGGCTACAAGACGCTCGAAAGCACCTACCGGCAGACCGCCAAGTACGTCACCCCCGCCGCCGTCCGCAACGCCAAGGCCAAGATCATCGAGCCATGGTTCCGCTCTTTCAACGACCGCTACTGCCACCTCCAGACCAACTGGAGTGGCTATGGTCTGACGGCAAACAAAGACCGCCAGCCAAACACCGAATACATCAACAAGTTCCGCCACTCCTTCCCCGACCGCGACGGCGTGGTTGCGCAGTTGACGAAATTTATCAACGCCGAGCGTGCACGCCTCCACGACGAGTTTCTCCAGAAGTGGAACGATATGCCCGTCGAGAACCGGTTCCCGATGACCGACGAGCAATACCTTCTCGCCTACGGCACTCGCACCGAGCATACCTACCTGCTGCGCAACACAGGTATCAAGATAACACTACCGAAAAGCGGTGGGCGCACCCTCGACTTCGACTGCTTCAGTCACGAGTTCCGCCGTCACGCCTCTGTCCGTTGGACCGTCATCTACGACCCCGATGACACCTCTGTCGCCCTCGCCGTCAACGAAGACGAGACACTCCGCTTCGCCCTCGAAGAGAAGCATGTCCAGCCCATGGCGCTCATAGAGCGCACCGAGGGCGACGCCGAGCACTTGCAACGTGTTCGCGACTTCAACCGCGCCGAAGAGCAACGCATTGCCGACACGTTCGCCGCCATCGACACAACCGACCCGCTGCGAATAGGTGGCGACACGGCAACACTGCCCATGAGCCCCGAACTCGAAGTGCTGAGCAAACTGCTAATAGTCGACTCCGACGGCCAACACAAGGCTCAGAAAGACAAGGCGCGCCTATTGGCAGAAGCCACCGAGACGGCAGATGTAGACGTGTCAGAACTTTATTAAACCACCTTTCAAAAACATTTCAAATATGCTTCAACCACTCACAGAAAAGGCCCTCGCCAAACTTCCATCGGTCACAACTCACGTGCTTGTTTTATTCACCACACGAGGTACGCTCTATATTGCCGACTACGGCACAGAACGGAACCTACGCATACGTGAACATCTCACCCGTTGGTCGGGTAGAGCGCGAACCGTCATCATGACCCGACAAGAAGCCGAAGAACTATCTCGTAATCAACTAAAGCAATAATACTTACATGAAGATTTACATCAGCGGTCCTATCACAGGACAAGACAAACAAGAGGTGGGGCGTGCCTTTGCCGAAGCCAAACGCCTCATCACCGAGGCTGGTCACACGCCCATCTGCCCGCTCGACAATGGGCTACCGCCCGACAGCCCCTACGAGGCGCACATACTCGAAGACTTCCGCCTGCTGCTCGCCTCCGATGCCATAATGCTACTCTATGGTTGGCGAGCAAGCAAAGGCTGCCGAATGGAGAACTGCATAGCCATCAACATGGGCAAAATAGTCTTCACCAGCTTTGCTGGACTCCGACACGTCAAGATGAATAACTAATAAATAACCAACCACTAAAAAACAAACAGCAATGGTAAAGAAAAAAGAAAACGAACGCATGGACGCGGCTCAGCTCGCCGCCATGGCCGAAGACTACCGCCGCCTCGCCCTCCAAGTCAAGGACCTGGAAGCCAAAATCAAGCCCATCAAGGACGCAATCGTGGCTGAGTGCAAGGCGCAAGGACTCACGGGGACGCTCGACCTCGACGCGATCCTCGTCGTCAGCCAAGTCCGCACGACACAGAAAATCAACCAGGCGGCCCTCTCGCCCGACTGGCTCTACCGATTCCAGACGGCGGGCGGACACCTCACCGCAAAGCTCGACGTCGAGCCCCAGCAGTTCGACGGACTGGCCGACCTGCTCGCCGAAGTAGGCTTCGCCGAGAGCGCCTCGCAGTCATACGTCCTCAAACTCAAAGCCCAATGACAGCCATCGCCCCGATCCTGAGCCTCCTCGTCGTCTGCGCCGCCGCGGCTGCGCTGATACTCGCCTTCGTCGGGCGCGACGGGGGGGATGACACCGACTACGACAACGACCTGCTATGAACGGCCTCTTCATCAAGCTCGACGGAGTCAGGCCCAGGTACCTGCTCCGCCCGCGAGGGGGCGCGTTCCTCGTCCTGGAGAGGGCCGACGACGTGCCGCCCCGCCCAGACCTGCCCGGCAAGACCCCCTACCGCCTGCTGCCGCCCGCCTGCGCCACCTACGACGAGGCCTTGCGCCGCCTCCGGCTGCTCAACGGCGGCGATGGGGGCGCCCCCCCGGCGGGGAAGTCCCGCTGACAAACGACAAGCCCCCCGCCCGATTCTCGTCGGGCGGGGGGCTTTCGGCTTTGCAAAATGCCAAAATACCTTTCCCATTGGAATAGTTAACTTTGGCGTATAAGTCTTGATACCCTCACTTTATCGTTGAGTTGAAACAAGAGGGCGTTGAGTTTTGCATTTCGGCTCGTCCTGCCCACGACAAGGCGCAAGAGCAACCACGCAAGAGCTTTCTTGAAAAAGCCTCTCACGTAGCCGCAATCATCAGCACAGTTGTAGCAATAGCAAGTCTCGTCGCCCTCTTTCTGTAAGTCGGGATTAATAGCGGCTTGTAGCCTATTGGAGAGTACGTCTAACGTGCGGAAGGGATGGCGGTCGTCGACTATGCGCAAGAGGTGCGCGCCGCAGTAGCTTACGTCTGTTTCGACTTTCGTGACTATTCCTTTCGCCTCGTCGGCCGTGTCGGCGTCGGTGAGTGTCAGTGTCTGGTGTATGACGTATTCGATTTCTTGTTCCATGATAACTGTTTATCGCTTGTTTCGTATATTTGCGGTGTGAGAATGACGGCAGTAG
>SFOL01000097.1 GCA_004552385.1 Bacteroidales bacterium
GGTCTTGTTGATTGATGCGAACTTGCTCTCCACAGTCAGCTTCGAAGGGAGGTTCACGGAAGCGGACTCACCGCTGAGCGTGTAGCAATATGTGTAGGATGTGCTGTTCACCTCCGGGTCATACACCGTAAACGTGGTGGTGGTCCTGCTGGCACCGGAGGTGTAGCCCCAGCTGCAGCTCGATTTCCACTCCATGCCGACGATGCACTTGAAGGTCGCTCCGAAGGTGTTCCCGCTCATCTGGAGTGTCGGAGAGCCGCTTGACGTGTTCCAGCTCACGGTGAACCGGACCGGGCTCTCGTTGATGATGTTGTGCAGGTTGCGCCCGCCGTAGCCATCGTATGAGGCTACCTGGGAGTCCTTGTTGGCGTACATCGACCCCGCCATGTCAGGTCCTGTGTACCATCCGGCACTGCGGTAGCTGTATCCCCCGTCATCACCCCATATATAGCTGTACGTGGCGTTGCCGGAGGTGGTTCCGTCGGTGGTGACGTAGCCGCCGTTCAAGTCCTCGTGGTCATAGGACAGGTAGATGTCCGAGAGCGTGGTTATGCCCACGTCCGAGCGGATGTACCGGTTCGGGATGGACAGGTTCTCGCTCATGTTCACAATGCCGTCGGACGGGTCCGCGACGTGTATCCTGCAGGGCAGCCCGTCGATGGTGGCCTGCGTGCCGGAGGTGTGCCTCAGGATCAGGGAGTTCCCGTCGCAGAAGTACGGCTGCTCTATGGAGGTCCTCGATCCAGGGACATAGCTGAAGGCGGAGTTCCCGCCCTTCTGGAAGAACAGCGGCTCGGCGTTGGAAAGGACCGGGCTGGCAAGGGTCGACCTGAGCTTGCCCACATAGAAGACGTCGCACCGGTAGTCGATGAACGACGGGTTGTACGCCGCTATGTAGGTCTGCCCTCCCAGCGACCATCCGGCACTTGACGGGAAGGTGTCCTCGCTTCCCAGGAAGAACTTCGGCCTGACGATCTCGTAGTCCGCCTGCCAGGAGACGCTCTCCGCCTTGTCTGTGGAGAAGAGCAGGTCGACAACGGGGTTCGCTCCGCTGTGATAGCCGACCCAGTTGTACGCTTTGGACAGCGCGCTGTTCATTATGGATGAGGTGCCGGGGTTGGTCATGCCGAGGTCGATGACGAAGGAAGGACCGTCGCCCATTTCGTCACCTGCGTTCGTCACGGCCTTGTAATACCCTGCGAGCATTTTCGACTGCGATGCGTTGAGAAGGGACGTCAGCGAGGAGGTCGGGGTGATGGCCGTTTCCACGGGGGAGAAAAGCGACAGGTCGAACCCGTACTGCCCCCAGTCCTCCATGCAGTTGAGATTGTCCCCGTCCCTGTCCGTCAGGTAGAGGTAGACGTGGCCGTCATCCCCGTTGATCGTAGGATAGGGAAGCTCCTGGGGCTCAATCACCCTCTCCCCCGGGCGGTACCTTCCCCCGTCGCCAATGGCCAGCAGCGGAAGGAGCCCGTTCAGTTCCCCGTCATCGAGGGTGAATTCGGTCACAATCTGTCCGTCCTCATCCACGAGGCACAGTGTGTTGTCCCCTTCCGTCGCATCGAGACACTTGATGGTGCAGAGGTAGTGTCCTCCTGAGTAGCTGATGTCCCCCAGCTCGAAGTCCGGGCTCGGCTTCCCGTCAGGTCCGATGACGGCAAGAGAGTGGCCGGGGAGCCCCTCCCCGATGAAGTCCTCGAGGTAGGTGTTGATCCGAAGTCCCATCAGGCTGCTCTCGCCGACGTACTGCTCGTCAAGGCCGTGGAGACCATCCTCTACGTATGCCGAGCAGAGGGAGCCGTTGAATTCTACGTCAGGGTCTATCTTCCACGACACGTTGTCAAGGTTGTTGGTAAGGCACAGGGACACTCCCATGTCCACGTTTCGGATGATGTCGAAGTTCGAGCAGTTGTCCTGCCCGAGGTAGATCCTGTATGTGATGCTGCCCGAGAGGGCAAACCCGCCCTGGAACTCGCACCCCACCTCGAGGTAGGTGCACAGGCCCGCCACCGACACATTCTCCGGAATCTTCTGCCACGGGTCCGTGTTGCCCGGGAGCAGCGTCCCCTGGCAGTTCTCCAGTGCGAAGAAGTACACGTCCCTGCCCTCGTTGAGCCCGATGTCACCTCCAGCCCGGCGAGGGCCTCCGTGTCGATTCGGAAGCGGATCTTGCTTACGAGGCGGACGAGGGAGACCGGCAGCTGTGCCAGGGACTCCGTCGGGGTGTAGCCCTCGCGGCTCCACGCCATCGGCATCCCGCCGCTGTTAAGCGAACCGACGAACCCCTCCTCCAGCACATCCACTCGGATGTTCCTGAAGTCGGCTTCCTTGTCCACCGGGTCCAGCCTGCCCACGTTGGCGACGGCGTAGACATTGTACGGAACGCCCTTCGCGAGGAGGAACGTGACGACGGAAGGGGTGGTGATGTACTCCGACGCGGCCAGAAGGCCGTCCCTGTAGAAGAAGATGTTGATGTCCTTCACCGCGGACTCACCCGCCGACACCGCGCTCTTCGTCCCGGGTCCGTCCGTCCCCCTTGCCGCTGGAACGACCTGCACCTTCACCGTCTCATCCCCGTCCTTACCTCCGGCGGGCAGGTCCATCTCGTGCAGCGTGCACGAGGTGATGGCCGCAAGAGAGGCAGCCATCAGTGTAATCATTCTTTTCATCGCTATAATTGTATTTGTTGATAGTACGTCAGATGACCTCGTCATAGACGAGTCCCTCCTCCCATGGGATGACCGAGACGCTGACCTCTCCCGTGGCGTAGTCCACGCCGAGGAAGATGTCGTCAAGGTCTTCCGCCGTCCAGTCGTAGCCTGTCTCCCTTATCATCCCACCGAGGTCGTATGGGAAGGTGTGACCGTCCGCTCCCGTGATGTCCATCACCAGGGAGTCGTCCCCCTGGCGCATCAGGCGGAAGTACCACACTCCGTCCTCCGTACGGTCCGGAGCGAACGAGAACGTCCCTCCGACAGGGGCGAGCGTCACTAGGTCCAGACCGTTCCACCTGCCCCTCACCATGACAGAGAACCCGTCATCCGCGTTCTCCATCTTCACCGCCACAGCGGCGTACTGCTTGTGCAGGGACACCCGGTCGGTGGCCGTCTCCCCGTAGGCGGGCACGTCTGCCCGGTAGGCGTAGAGCCTCGGGGACTGGTCGCCCTCAGGGACGACGACGGTCATGCCGGAGCTCCCGTAGGACCCCGGAAGGGAATGGGCGCAGTAGTGCACCATCCCGCGCGGCACCTCCTCCTCATGGACCGTCGGGAAGTCCTCCCCGGGGATGTGCACCCCGAAGACGGACCTCTCGTCGGTCCAGCCCTTGAGGGACACCAGGTCGGTGTACCGGGAGCAGGTGGAGAGGTCTATCTGAAGCCAGCACGGGCAATCGTCCCTGTCCTCCTTGACCGAGCAGGAGGAGAGGGTGAGGAGCAGCACGGCTGCGGCGAATGAAAGTCTTCTTCTTGTCATTGCAGTTGTGAATTTATTGTGCCCGGGAGGGGTGTCGCTCCCCGGCGTCGGCTGTGCCCGTCGGCATCTCCGCCTCCGCCCCGTCCTCCGGTCCGGGCCTGAGCGGTCCCCTCATCATCGCGACGAAGGGACCGTGATTTAATCATTATCCACTTACGAAAATCAGATTGTCTCGTCATACACCGCCCCTGCGGTCCAGCCGCTGACGGTGATGCTTGCCGATATGGTGCCCTTCTCAACAGGCTTGTTCGGGTCCTCGGCCCCGAGGCCGGTGATGGTCAGGCCCACGGTGTAGGTCTTGTTGCGCTCCAGGGTGGCGTTGTCCAGGACGACAGGATAGTAGTACTTCTTCCCGGATACGGTGGCCACCACTGTGAGCACTGTCCTCTGTGCCGCGAAGGTCGACTGGAAGCCTGTCGGCGCGGTGGTGCTGCTGTTCGGGAAGGAGTAGAAGAGGTAAGGGGTGGACGGGCTGTGGGAGGCTCCGTTGGCTACGCTCTGCCCCACTCCCTTGTAGGTGAGGGCCTCGCAGGAAGCCTTGTAGGTGCTGCCGTCGATGATGTGCGCGGTGTTCCTTGTGGACTCGTCCGCACGGCCGTTCTTGTTGTACCAGGTGGATGCCGCAGCACTGCCTGCAAGGTTCTGGTTGCCGACGACATTGCTGAGGAACACCCTGTCGACGGTGATGGCACCGTATGACTGCGGGAGCTTGTTGACGATGCTGGACAGGGCCACGCGGCTCACCAGCCTGGACACCGTGATGGCACAGTTGGCGGTGCCGCCCGAGGTTACGGTCACGGAGGCGCTTCCCGCCATCACGAATCCCGTCGAGGCCGTGGTGCTGTTGGCTGAGAGGTCCACGGCCGTGGCCTGGAGGGCCGACAGGGTCCCGATGGTCGAGAGGTCAGGGCCGTTGACGACTGCCCACACGGTCTTCGTTCCTGCAGTGGTCGAGATTGAACCGCTGGTCGAGGTGCCGAGGTTCTGGTAGAAGTTGATCGCCCCGTCGCTTCCGAAGACGAACAGCTGGACCTTGTTCACCTGGCTCTCGTAGGTCTGGGACGTGGTGTAGGCTGAGACCGCCTTGGTGGCGGCCGGGTCCTCCCCTGCTACGGTGAAGACGATGCTCCCCTCTTCCTGAGGGACGATGGCGGAGCCGACGGGCTCCTTGCTGCAGGCCGCGAGTGCTGCACAGGCGGCCGCAATCATGAAAATTCTTTTCTTCATTTCTTAAACTGGTTTTATGGGTTGATGTCATTGTCTGTCGGTTGTGCGCCCCGGAGGCGTCTGCGGTGGGTGAGGCAGATGCGGATCTGCACCACCGTCCCGAGGATGAGGAAGAGGGCGGCAAGGAGGGAGAACCCCCAGAACGTCGCTGCGGCTAACCCGATGACCGTCCTCAGCCATCCCCCGTCCGGAGCCAGATGCAGGAGCCCGAACCCTATGAAAAAGGCGTTCAGCATGATGGCCAGCGCGATGAGCGCATACTCCCCGAACCTGGTGCCGTAGAAGGGATCCCCTCTAAGGGGGTCGATGTCACATGAGTGTTTACTGCATTTCTTCATGGCTGTGCATTTTGGTTTCAGCGCTCATGCTTGTATAAGATTCACCTGAATGGGATACGTCCTTGGCTGTCTTCCTCCTCCTTGCCTGGGAAGAGCTGCGGTGGGGTTTCGTATTGGACCTGCCTCCTGACTCACGGACCGCCTCCTCGAGACTATAGAAGTTCCTGTCGATGCTCTCCTGGATATCTATCAGCACATATTTGATCCTGCCCACCTCCAGTTCTATCGGGCTTGGATTTCTTCCGGAAATGCGATAGACCAGGAAACAGAGAAGGAAGACAATCAGCATTATCGCGATGACTTCCACGGCCAGTGGCCACAGATGGTCGAAAAGCGAGCCTGAGGCTGCTGCCTCAATGTCCGCCACTGCGGAAGTGTCGGCATTGCATAATGTCTCGAAAAGGCTGTCCAGCGGCGCGTCCTGCCGGAGAGCGGAGAATGTGTCAGTAATCATAATCGGAATCATTTTGTCGGTTGAGATCGTATGTCTTTATCAGCGCGGCTATCTCCGGGTCGAGGTTGCCCCTGTGGACGTATGCCGGGTTGAGCTCGCAGGAGTTCAAGTAGCACTGAACCGCCTCCTGCACGCGGCCCAGCCTGGTGTAGACCACCGCCCTCATGTAGAGGACCTCGGCGGTAGGCTCCAGTGTTTCAAGAATGCCGAGCGCGCTGGCGTTGTAGTCAAGGGCGCAATAGGCCACAGCAGTGTTGTAGTCAGCGTAGGTTCGAAGGTACGAGACCGCTCTTTCATAGTCCCTGTCCCTTATCGCCTGCACGCCCAGCATATATGTCGTGTCGAGTTCCGTAGTGTGTACCGTGTCCTTGACCATCCCCTTGCGGTGCAGGTGGAAGTCGAAACGGACCGTCCTGAGCCGTGGATAGACCTGCTCTCGCAGGTATCGGTAGTACGGCTGCATTCTCAGCCCTTTCTCGATGGCGTCAAGGTCGACGGCCGAGGCCCTCAGACGGGCGTATTCTTCCTTCTGGGCATCCGTCATGGTGCTGTCCTTCCTGATGAGGGCGTCGAGCATCGTCCAGTTCTCGCCCCCGTTGCGGGCTATGAACCTGATGTCGGGCCGGTGCACCTCGTGCACTACCTCCCCGTCCTCGCCGATGCTGAAGCCCGCCTCCCGGTCAAGGGAGTCCCGGTAATGCCTGATGTAGCCCTCGAAGAACCGGCACACGGACTCGCTCCTTCGCTGCGCGAGGGCGCGGTTTGCCCTCTCGGAGCCCTCCGGTGATGCAGAAGCCGTCACGACGATGGAGTCCAGGTCATAGACCGTGTCCTCGATGAGCTGTGCGAGGTTGCCCCGGATGCGCCCGATCTCGTCCCGGTTGTTCGACAGGGAGATATCCACCTCAGAGCTTCCGGAGGCGAAGTCCACATAGCAGGCTGTGTTCGCTTGGGCACGCCGCTCAATGATCCTCGTGAGGTATCGTTCCTTGCCGTCGACAAAGGAAGAGAGACTGCTTATGTAGAAGGTCAGCGGCTCGCTGCGGGACATCAGGTACACCTTCCTGTCCGACTCCCACACCTCCCCGGAGAGGACGATGTCCACCTTGCGGAGCTTGGGCCTTGTGGAAATGGTCTGCACGTAGTTGTAGATGAAGTCACCGTTCACATCCCTCAGGACGGTGTCTAGACGTATCCCCTCGGTGACGATAGGGACCTTGACGTACTTGCGGTACATCCTGTCCCTGAGGCTCTTCTTGCGGTTGTTCCACCGCTTGGCAATCTTGTTCGTGTAGTGGTCGACCGCCAGACGCTCCGTAACGCCGTACACCGAGGCGAACTGCTCGTCGGAGACCTCAGTGGAGTCGCTGCCGAAGGCGTACACCTCGGGGATGTTCCTCTGGAGGAAGAGCTCCAGCTGCCAGACGTTGATGAACCGGGTGGTGTCGCTGACTATTGACGCAAGGAAACGCTCGTACTGCTGGTAGCCCTTGAGTTGTGCCTTCCTGTAGTCCCTTCCGGTGATGACCACAGGCTCGAGCCGTATGCTGTCCCCGAGGACGTACATGTCCGGGAAGAAGCGCAGCTGCCACCTTGAGTCCTGCATCGCCTCCGGGACGATGATCTGGAACTCCAGGTCCACCTTCCCGTGACGTTCCGCCACGTTGCGGAAACGGGCGGTGACCACGGCCGCGTCGATGACGTCGTGCGCCACCATCTCCCCGTCCTCGTCCTGCACGGCGTTCATGAGGAACATCTCCTCACCGTTGAGTCCCGTCACGCGGATGGTGTCCCTGCGGTGGCTGCGCAGTGCCTCCATCTCCGGAAGGAGAGGCTCCTCGTCACGGAGCCTCAGCGTGGCGGACACGTCGCCCCGCGCGAGGCTCTGGGCCTTGCGGGACACTCCGCACGAGAAGAGGAGCAGGGCGGCAGCCGCCAG
This sequence comes from Bacteroidales bacterium, assembly GCA_004552385.1. GTDB lineage: Bacteria > Bacteroidota > Bacteroidia > Bacteroidales > Marinilabiliaceae > W3P20-009. The sequence goes on from SFOL01000097.1 coordinate 7,433, forward strand.
CGTTATGACCGTACCCGTCCTCACCCGTTGGTCTTGGTAATAGTATATGAATAACTTCCGCCCTTGACCTCCTCGCCGTTCCATACGACGGTCTCGGTGGGGCAGGTCACGTTGACCCTCACGCCGAGCAGGCTCTCGAAGTCGACGGTCAGGTGGTGAGTCGAGGAGACAACCACGAAATTGGCATATCCGTCGTCGACCTCCCACCACTGCTCGATTCCGTCCATGACATCAAGCCACTCGGACTCCCACGTGGTGTTCTTGATGGTGCAGTTGGTCATCGTGGTCTCCAGCAGGGAGGTCGCCGTGAGGTCGTACCAGCGTCCCGTCTCCGGGACGAAACGGGAGAGCTCCACCACGTCGCACATGTCCTTCCACTCCGTGAACTTGTCCAGGTAACCCTCCCTGTTGCTTGCACGGTGGTAGTCGCACCGTCCCCTCACCGCGAGGGAGTCCCTGACGGCCACCGACAGCGAGTAGGGGTTGCTGCGGAACATGATGCGTGTCTTGCCCGTCGAGGGGCTGCGCGCCACCTCCACGTCAAGGTCGGGATAGCGTAGGGGTTCGCTGAAGGAGAACGTGCAGGAACGTGTCCTGTCCCCGTAACGAAGGTCCACTTCCACCTCGTGCGTGCCGGGCCTTATGAGCGGCATGGCCATGGACAGTATGGGTGTCCTGCTGAAGTTGACGTTGAACTCCATCCCCTTCTGCCTCTTCCCGTCGATGCTGACGGTGCCGCTGTAGTCGCGGTCCATCACGCCCTCCCTGAGGCTCAGGAGCAGGGTGGATGTCCCGGCGGACTGCTCAGTCGACACCTCGGCATGCAGGGCGAACGGCTCAACGGTGATCGTGAACGCCAGGTCCCCTCCGATGGAGTAGTCCTCCGTGGACAGGGTGAACGACGCCTTGTGCTCCCCTTCCGCGAGGGCGGGGAGCCTCAGTGTCACGGGGCCGTCCTTGAAGGAGACCGCCGAGCCGGAAGGCAGCTCCGCTCCGCCCTGGCGCGAGAGCAGCAGGGACGGGTCGGAGTCGATGACGTAGTCG
>SFOL01000098.1 GCA_004552385.1 Bacteroidales bacterium
TGCTCTATCCAGCTGAGCTACGGAACCATCACATTTGCGAGTGCAAAGATAGTGAAAGCATTCGAGAAAACGCAAATATGAGAAAGAAATAAACTGGCAGATAGCCGATAAAGCGGATTGCGCTCATCAACACTTTGCAAGAATAAATCAATCATCGACCTTCATAAATGCCGCTGCGACCATGCCCGGTATGGTGGCCAATGAGGCAAGGATGAAGACGGCCTCGAAGGAGCCAAGGGATTCGAGCAGAAAGCCAGCCGCCATTCCCGGGAGGAGGAGGCTTAGCGACATGATGGAAGTGGCGATGGCGTATTCAGCGGCTTTATACTCGGCGTTGGAGACGTATCTGAGAATGGCGAGCATATAGGCGGTGAAGCCGAATCCGTAGCCAAACTGCTCGACCATGACCGCCGCAGAGACCCAAAGACTTGACGCCTCAGGCTGAAAATGAGCCAAGGCGACATAGGCCAGATTGGGCAAGTTCATAAAAAGAAGCATCGGCACAAGCATGCGCCTAAGGCCAAAACGAGAGGCCAGGACACCGCCAATGATGCCGCCGGCGGTGAGCATAAGGATGCCCAAAGTGCCATAGACTGTACCACAAGCCTGAACGGAAAGGCCAAGTCCACCAAGCGATCGGTCCTCGACCAAAAAAGGCGTGACAAGCTTTGCAAGGACAGACTCACCCAGGCGGTAGAAGAAAAAAAAGCAAACAGCCGGGGCCGCACCAGGATGTGAGAAGAAAGACTTGAGGGCGCGAAGCAAGATGTCCAGTCCATTATCCTGCCTGCCGACCGTCTCCGCCACCCTCGGCATTCCGCAACGGCAGAGAGCCGTGAGGCAAAGCAGGACAGCCCCGGCCGACGTGATGGCAGCCGCCCAACCGACAGCAGGCGACCACTCCGCCCCCACCCGACCGGCGACAATGGGAATAAGCCCGGTGGACGCCACCATGGCGACCCGATAGAACGTGGAGCGTATGCCGACGAAAAAAGACTGCTCGCGTTCAGACAGCGCCATCATATAATACCCGTCGCAAGCGATGTCGTGGCTTGCGGAGGCGAAGGCTACAAGAAGCATGAGGAGCAGCGAGACGGGATAGAAATAATTGCCAAGGAGCATGGACAAACCCAGCGCGACAAAAAGCACGACAAGCAGAGCCTGCATAGAGACAACCCACCACCTCTTGCTCTTGAAACGCTCAACGAACGGAGCCCAGAGAGGCTTGAAAGACCACGGCAGACAGACAATGCTCGTCCAAAAGGCAAAAGACGTGACGGAGACCCCCATATCCTTGTAAAGCAAGGCGGAAGTCGTCATGACAAGGCAAGAAGGGACACCTTGAAAAACGTAGAGGGGCGGAACCCAACGCCAACCAATCTTCATATTATCGTTTGACATGACAGCCAATAAAAAGGGAGGCAGGGGTAAAATCCCCGCCTCCCAATATCAGACAACCAGCCCCGAGAGGCACAGCGTATAAGACTTAGGAAAGTTTTCGGGCGACCTCGATCTCCTCGTAGGCCTCGATGATGTCTCCGACCTGAAGATCGTTATAGCCCTTGACGTTAAGGCCGCACTCGAGACCGGCGACAACCTCCTTGACGTCATCTTTGAACCTCTTGAGGCTCTCAAGTTCTCCAGAGTGTACGACGATGCCGTCTCTGACGATGCGGACCTTGCTCTTGCTCTTGACCTTGCCATCGTTGACAATACAGCCAGCGATGGTGCCGACCTTGGAGATCTTGAAAGTCTCCTTGACCTCGAGGTTGCCAGTGACCTGCTCGCGGATCTCGGGCGAGAGCATGCCCTCCATTGCGCTCTTGAGCTCCTCAATGGCATCGTATATGATGGAGTAGAGACGTATGTCAATCTTCTCACGCTCAGCGAGTTTGCGCGCACCGGCCGAAGGACGAACCTGGAAGCCGATGACGACTGCATTTGAGGCTGCGGCGAGCATGATATCGGTCTCGGAAATTTGGCCGACCGCCTTATGGATGACGTTGACTCGGATCTCCTCGGTAGAGAGCTTGATGAGCGAATCGGAAAGAGCCTCGACAGAGCCGTCGACATCACCCTTGACGATGACGTTGAGCTCCTGGAAGTTGCCGAGCGCGATACGGCGACCGATCTCATCGAGAGTGATATGTGGAGTAGCCCTCATAGAGAACTCTCGCTGCAGCTGGTCTCGCTTGTTGGCGACATCCTTAGCCTCCTTCTCGTCTTCGAAGACGTTGAACTTCTCGCCGGCCTGCGGCGCACCGTTGAGGCCAAGGACGAGCACCGGAGTGGAAGGGCCTGCATTCTCCGTCCTTTGGTTTCGCTCGTTGAACATGGCCTTGACGCGGCCGTAGTTAGATCCGCAGACGACCATGTCTCCCGTGTGGAGTGAGCCGTTGCGGACAAGCATGGTGGCAACGTAGCCACGTCCCTTATCGAGCGAGCTCTCGATGACGTTGCCGCTGGCGCGTCGATCGGGGTTGGCCTTGAGTTCCTGAAGATCTGCCACGAGTAGCACTTTCTCCAGAAGCTTGTCTACATTGAGACCCTTCTTTGCCGAAATCTCCTGGCACTGGTATTTGCCGCCCCACTCCTCGACGAGGTAGTTCATATTGGCGAGAGCCTCTCGGATCTTATCGGGATTAGCGCCAGGCTTATCGATCTTGTTGATGGCGAAGACGATGGGCACGTTGGCAGCCGAGGCGTGGTTGATGGCCTCGATGGTCTGCGGCATGACGCTGTCGTCGGCGGCAACAATGATGATGGCGACATCGGTGACCTGCGCGCCACGTGCTCGCATGGCAGTGAAGGCCTCGTGGCCAGGAGTGTCGAGGAACGTTATCTTGCGTCCGTTCTCGAGCGTCACGCTGTAAGCGCCGATATGCTGGGTGATGCCTCCGGCCTCGCCCTGGATGACATTGGTTTTGCGGATGTAGTCGAGCAAAGAGGTCTTACCATGGTCTACGTGACCCATGACCGTGACGATAGGCGGTCTTTCCTGGAGCTTGTCCTCGTCGTCTTCCTCCTCCTCAACCTCGTGGGCCTTGTCGACGCTGATGAACTCAACCTTGAAGCCGAACTCCTCGGCGACGATGGAGAGCGACTCTGCGTCGAGACGCTGGTTGATAGAAACGAACATGCCGAGTGACATGAAGGTGGCGATGACCTTGTTGACCGGGACGTTCATCATGGTGGCGAGCTCGGAGGCCGTAACGAACTCCGTGACCTTGAGAATGCTCTTCTCCTGCTCCTGCCTCTCGGCCTCCTCGGCCTCGCGCTGCCTTACGGCCTCGCGCTTGTCGCGGTTGTGCTTAGAGGTGTTGGTCTTGTGACCTTTGGCAGTGAGACGAGCGAGCGTCTCCTTGACTTGCCTCTGAACATCCTCTTCAGAGGCCTCTTGGGTCTTAGCCTGCTGGTTGTTAGCCCCCTTCTTGCCTCTTTGCTTTTCTTTTCTGTTTTGCTGTTGCTGAGCCGCGGCCTGCTGTTGCTTCTGCTGCTGCTTCTGCTTGTTGCGCTCCTTGTTTATGTCGGAGTTGACCTTGTTGATGGTGGTTGGCGAAGAGACATCCACCTTCTCGCCTTTCTTGGTGATACGGTCGCGCTTCTTCTTGTTGTGCTTGCCGCGCGCGTCGTCGTTAGAGACCGGCAGCTCTATTTTGCCAAGGACTTTGGGTCCGGTCAGGCTGGGCTGTGCGTTGAGTCGGAAGACGCCGTCAGCATTGACGCTGCCCTCGGGCTCGTCTTGCATATCGGGTTCCGGCTCTGCGTGGGCCTCTTTTTCTGTTTCAGTTGTGGCAGCCAGGGGAGCCTCGGCTTCTTTGGCCTCAACAGCCACAGCAGGCTGGGGCTCAACCTCGGCGGGTTTGGCCGGCTCGTTATTAACCTCGGGTTCCGGCTGCTGCGGGACCTCTACCTTTTCGGGCTTTACTTCAGCCTTGGGCTCTTGCGGAGCGGGAGCAGACTCAGCTGCTTTGGGAGTCTCAATGGCAGGAGTCTCGGGAGCTTTTTCGGAGTCGCGCGTTATTTGAGGCATCTCTGTTTTCGGCTCTTCCTTTGGCTCATTTTTGCCTTTGGCCTTGGGCGAAGCGGGACGTGAAGACTTGCCAAGGTCGATCTTTCCGATGACTTTAGGACCTTTCACGGTCTCAGCCTTTGCGACCGGCTCACCCTCGATGATGACCCCCTGATCATTAATACCGATAGACTTGTTGGGCTTTGACTTGGCGATCTCGCCCACCTTGTCCACCTGCTGTTTTGCCTCGCGGTCAAGTTTGAATTCCTTGGCGAGCATGTCGTACTGCTCTTCGGTAAGCTTGGTGTTTTGATCAAGATCGCCCTCGACGCCCTTTTGCCTAAGGGTGTCAATGATGGAGTTGACTCCGACGCCGCACTCCTTTGATAATTTGGAAATTCTAATTCCTCCTGCCATATATAATTTTAGTACTCTCCCTGTTTTAGGTCGCAACAGTCACGGAGGGGTGGCCGGGAAGATGGCCACTGCGAGCTCAATGTTTGCGAAAGTTATACAAATGGGACTTGGCCGCATTCGCCATGAGGCGAAGTGCCGAAGCCAGACAGCAGCTAAAGCTCAAGGGCACGGACAACGGGTTAGAAGTCGGCTTGCATCGGGGCCGTGGCGATCGCGTCAATGCACCACTCTGGCATTCAGAGCTGTGACGTGAGCCTCAAGACTGCTCTTGTCGGGGTTATCATTCGAACTCAGCTCTAAGGATGGCGAGCACGTCCTTGATGGTCTCTTCTTCGAGGTCGGTACGCTTGACGAGCTCGTCGTAGCCAAGGTCGAGGACAGACTTGGCGGTGTCGCAGCCGACGCTCTTGAGGACGTCGATGATCCACGGTTCGATCTCGTCAGAGAAATCCTCGAGTCTGACATCCTCCTCGGTCTCAGCCTGTTCGCGGAAGACGTCAATGTCGTATCCTGTAAGCTGGATGGCGAGCTTGATGTTGCTGCCACCCTTGCCGATGGCCATTGAGACCTCGTCGGCGTCGAGGTAGACCTCGGCCTTCCGGGCATCGTCATTGACGACAATGCGGTTGACCTTAGCCGGGCTCAGAGCCCGCTGAATGTAGAGCTGGACATTGTTGGTGTAGTTGATGACGTCAATGTTCTCGTTTTTGAGCTCACGGACGATGGAGTGGATGCGGGAGCCCTTCATGCCGACGCAGGCTCCGACGGGGTCGATGCGGTCGTCGTAGGACTCGACAGCCACCTTCGCTCGTTCGCCGGGGATGCGGACGATCTTGCGTATGGTGATGAGGCCGTCGAAGACCTCAGGCACCTCATTCTCGAACATCCTCTCGAGGAAGACGGGAGAAGTGCGCGAGATGATGACGAGCGGATTGTTGTTCTTGAACTCGACTCGGGCCACGACGGCCTTGACCTGGTCGCCCTTGCGGAAATAGTCGGCGGGGATCTGCTCGGTCTTGGGGAGTATGAGATCGTTGCCCTCCTCGTCGCGCACGAGGGCCTCACGTTTCCAGACCTGGTAGACCTCTCCGTTGACGATTTGCCCGATACGCTCCTTGTACCTATTGAAGAGGTTGTCCTTCTCGAGATCCATCACAATGCCGGCAAGATTCTGCTTGAGGCTGAGGATGGCCCTTCGTCCGAAGTCCTTGAGCTTCACCTCGTCGGTAACCTCCTCCCCGACCTCGAAGTCCTCATCAATCTTCTTAGCGTCGGACAACTTGATTTCAAGGTTGGGGTCGACGAGCTTGTCGTCATCAACGACATTGCGGCTTCTCCAAATCTCGAAGTCACCTTTTTCCGCATTGATGATGATGTTGAAGTTCGAGTCGGTGCCGAACTGCTTGACGAGCACACCTCGGAACGCCTCCTCGAGGATGCGCACCATGGTCGCCCTGTCGATATTCTTCAGTTCCTTGAACTCGGAAAAAGTATCTATCAGCGTGTTATTCTCCATTACCACTTCTCGTGTTTAAGAAAGTCGGGATATGTTATGTTTTATAAGTTAAGAGGGCCGAAGGTGGCGCTCGTCAGCCGCGGGATTACCGCGTCAGTCTAAAATGTCTTTAACCATCTTGACGTCAGAGAGGGCGTAGTGCGTGACGGTCTTGAAGATTTGCTTCTTCTTCTCGCCCTCGACCTTTCGTTTTTCCTCAGTCTCGACATCGAAGCCGAGCTCATCGGCATCGACAAGCACACCGCGCACCCATGCTCCGTTTGGCATGGTGACCTCGACTTTGTTTCCGATATTCTTTCGGAACTGGCCATAGACCTTAAGCTCGGTGCATATTCCGGCGGACGAGACCTCAAGGGAGTAATCCTCCTTGTCCCTGTCGAGTTTAGTCTCGACGAGCGCGTCAATCTCCTCGCAATAAGAGATGGGTATGCCATTTTCGCTGTCGACGACGACACGAATCTCGTTTGAAGGCCCGACAGAGACCTCTACTATGAAATTGCCATCGGCCTCGACTTTGTCTTTGACGATGGCAAGGACGTCTTCTTTCGTTATCATTCTCCAGGTTAAGGT
>SFOL01000099.1 GCA_004552385.1 Bacteroidales bacterium
TGGTTCGATGATGTTCAATGCTGGTGGCGTCATCATATCCTCTGTCGGTTATGTCGTAGACTACTCAGCACCTACCACCATTTGGACGGGCTCGTTCAGCAACAAGGACTGGACTGGCAACCAAGACCTTGCATGGGGCAATTACGACTGGAGTCTCGTCGAGGCTGGCCAGACCCTCTACTTCACCGTAGAGAAAGTCGAGGCAGGCAAGTGGGGATGCATATCCCTCCGCCACGGCGATAATTGGGGCGCACTCGTCGACGCAGTCAACGCCGATGGCAAGAACCAGTTTGATGTGGCAGATGAAGTAGACGCTACCACTATCGAGTTCACACTGACGCAGGCCGCCATTGACGACCTCGTGGCTAACGGCGGACTCGTCATTACGGGCGACAACCTCCTACTGAGCAAAGTTGCCATCAAGTAGGCGACTTAGGGCTTGAGATAATTTGTAGAACAATAAGGGTTGGGGGGTATGCCCCCGAAAAAGAGCAAACCTCCCGCCCTTTAATCTATCAGGAATGACTTTATGAAGTCAACCTGGTTGTTTTTTCAACGCCCCTGTGCAGTTCATCACCGCACGGGGGCGTTGATTTTGACATAGTCGGCCGGCATAAAACAAATCGGATAGCGCAGAAGCGACATCGCCATACTCAGAGTTGATAAATTCACGTCTTTTATTTATGACATTTTATCAAAGCTGACACACCGACCTGCCGAAACCACGTATTTACACTATATTCACACTTGAAAACCAATAAAAAGAGAAGCGATGAAACTAATAAAAAAGCTGATGATGGCGGCCATGCTGACTGGCGCCATGACGGCGTGCGGAGACGATGACGGCGGCACGGACGCTACCCCTGAGGCCGCGACCCTACAGAAATCAGTGCCAGCGAACGGCGAGAAAGACGTGGCGACGACCACAAAAACGATAGAGCTGACATTCACGAAGGAAGTCAACTTCGCATCGGGCAAAGAGGCGGACTTCAACGGAACTAAATGCCAGCTTACGAGCTTCAGCAAGAGCGGCAACACAATGACGTTCGGCATAGCGACACAGCTGAAGAGGGGTGAGACGTACACCCTTTCCGTCCCCACAGGCTTCTTCACGACGAAAGACGGAGGAGCCGAAGTGGCGGCTTTCTCGGTGACATTCAGCACTCCCGAGGCCAAAGAGCCGAGCGCGGACGGAATAGCCAAAGAGCTGGTGACGGCCTCGCCACTGCCGGCAGCGAAGGCGTTATACGACTATCTGCTGGCAAACTACGGCACCAAGACCCTCTCGAACACCATAGCCAACGTGAACTGGAACCTGGACGAGGCGGAGATGGTTAAAGCAGCGACGGGCAAATATCCGGCAATAGCCACAGTGGACTACCTGCATTTCTTCACCCTTTATGACGACGCGAACAGGAACCCTTACAAAGGCGGATGGAAAGTGGCGTATGACGACATCAGCGAGCTGAAAAACTGGTGGGACGAGGGCGGAATAGTGTCAGCCTGCTGGCATTGGAACGTCCCGAACAAAGAGGCAGAGAAATACGCCACAGACTCTTACACCTGCACTCCCGGCAGCGGATCGAAGAACTCCGACGGCACGATGACCACCTCATTCCGCCCCAAGAACATTTTCGTAGAGGGGACGTGGGAGCAAAAAATTGCAGACGAGGACCTTGAGCTGATAGCTTCACTGCTGAAGAAATTTCAGGAGGCGGGCATACCCGTCATTTGGAGACCTCTCCACGAGGCGTCGGGCAACGCGATAAGCGGCGGCACAGCATGGTTCTGGTGGGGGATAGACGGAGCCGAGGCCTATAAAAAGCTGTGGCGAAAGATGTTCAACTACTTCAAGGAGCAGGGCTTGAACAACCTTATTTGGGTGTGGACAACCCAGACCGGCTACGGATACGACAAGACCAAGGGCGTAATGAGTGACGAAGACTGGTATCCCGGAGACGAGTATGTGGACATCATAGGCCGAGACGAGTACACCCTCACCCTTGAGGAGAGCCTTAAGGAATATGAGACAGTCAAGGAGACGTTCCCGAACAAGATGGTCACCCTCTCGGAGTGCGGCAGCGTAGCCAAACTGACGGATCAGATAAGCGCAGGGGCTGTATGGAGCTGGGCCATGCCATGGTATGACTATGACGCAGACAAAACCAAAAGCCTTGACAATCATCAGCACGCGAACACAGACTGGTGGAAAGACGCGATGAGCGCGGAGAACGTAATAACGCGAGACCAGCTGCCCAAGTTCAAATAGCAACCGAGGGATGAGGGAAAAAGAGCCCGCCGCCCACATGGGACAAGATAGCCCCACGTGGGCGGCGGGTTTCGTATGTCCCCCCGGACAAGAGGTCACTGAGGAATAAAAAGATTGGTCAAATGTTAAAATAAAAGTATTATCTTAGCAAAACATCAGACAAGAAAACAGCCCAGGCATAAAAACCCAATTGGTGATGAAGACCACGACCGTCAGCCGTGAAATAACGGCACTAAACGAAAAGACCGACTCCATACTCATATTCGACCGGCAAAAGAGGGACTTCAAGTACCCGCTCCACTTCCACCCGGAATATGAGCTCAACTACCTCTACAACGCGGAGGGGGCGGAGCGCCTGGTGGGCGACAGCGTGGAACACATAGGACCTCAAGAGCTATGCCTGGTCGGGCCGAACCTCTATCACGCGTGGAAAGCGGGCGACAGCGCGCCGGAGACGGAGAAGCGCGAGGTGACGCTACAGTTTCTTGCCAACCTCTTCCCGGAGGATCTGGTGTGCAAAGACGTGTACAAAGACATCGCCCATATGCTGAAAAGGAGCGAGAGCGGCCTGCTCTTCAGCCCCGAGACGGCCAAGGAGGCGGAACCGATGCTGACGGCCGTGAGCAGGGCGAGAGGATTCGACGCGTACATGGAGCTTTTGAAACTGCTGCAATTCCTTGCCACCTCGCCAGACCAGAGGGTGTTGGCCAGCAACACCTTCCAGGCCGTCAACACCGCCACGACGGACAACCGCATAGAGAAAGTGCACGACTACATAGTGGCTCACTACAAAGACAAGATAACCCTCGGCGACGCCGCCAACATACTGAACATGAGCCCTGTTTCGGTAACCCGCCTTATAAAGCAGCGCACGGGCAAGAGCTTTATAGACTTTCTGAACGAGATCAGGATAGGCTTTGCCGCCCGTCAGATGGTGGACTCGGACATGAGCATAAGCGAGATATGCTTCTCGAACGGCTTCAACAACATATCGAACTTCAACAGGACCTTCAGAAAAAAACAGGGGCTGACCCCCACTGAGTTCAGATCCAAATATTTGGGCAAAAAGAAAGTACTGTAAGGCAGGCGACTTGGGGCCTGGGGGGAGCAAAAGGGCGACCGTGCCACATAGTGCGCAACACGAAAAAAACGACAAGAGAGGACTTATGAGCAGACTGAGCACGATAATCATAGCCGCGGCGGCAAGCGCAATGACCGCATGCCAAGTAGGCCCGCGCCAGACAGTGAGCCTTGACGGCGAGTGGCGCACGGAACTGGGCCCCGTAAAACTGCCAGGCACGACCGACGAGGCGGGCATTGGCGACACGATAAGCGACATGGGCGAAGACAGCCGGCTGAGCCGCAAGTACAGCCTGTGCAGGCCGCTGACATACACGGGCGAGATAATAATCCCCGCCAAGATGGACGGCAAACACATAGAGCTCTTCATAGAGAGGACAAAGCCGACCACACTATGGATAGACGGTGACAGCATAGGCAGCCAGAGCCACCTGCAGACGCCTCACGTATACGACATCAGCCGCTACCGCTCGGGGCGGCACACGGTGCGCCTGCGCATTGACAACAGCTGGCAAGACGAAAACGGCGACGGCGCACTGCCGCCCGCCATAATGGGCAGCCACGCCATGACGGAGGCCACACAGACAAACTGGAACGGCGCCGTGGGGCAGATTTGCCTGCGCTCGACCCCCCGGACCTACATAAACGACCTGAAAATAACGACAAAGATCGACACGACCACCATCGGCCGCGACGAGGAGGGGCGGCTGAAGGCCGACACGGCCGTGGCGAGCGTGGAGATGGAGATAATAGCCCAACAGAGCGCCAGGGTGTCAATCGACGTGAAGTGCCTGCCCCACCCCGCGACGACAGGCGCGGCCATAGCTCAAACAGCCACAACGACGCAAGTGAACTTGAAAAAAGGCTTGAACAAAGCCGTGGTGGACGTGGTGGTGACCGAAGCGCTGCTATGGAGCGAATGGAACCAGGCGTTGTATGACATAGACGTGACGCTCGACAGCCCGGACGGAGTGGACAAGACCAGCGAGGTTATAGGTTTCAGGACATTCGAGGCTCGTGGCCCTCAGTTCGCCATAAACGGCGAAACGACATTCCTGCGCGGCAAGCATGACGCTTGCGTATTCCCCCTGACAGGCTATGCGCCCATGGACAAGGAGAGCTGGCTGAGGGTGTTCCGCACGGCAAAGGAGTACGGCATAAACCACTACCGCTTCCACTCCTGGTGCCCACCCGAGGCCGCCTTCGCCGCAGCCGACGAGGTGGGCATATACCTCCAGCCGGAGCTGCCCTATTGGGGCGAGATGAAGCCAAGCGGAACGGACGAGGCGACACGCAGGCTGAACAACTTCCTGTTTGACGAGGGGCTTCGCATAGTTCGGCAATATGGCAACCATCCGTCTTTCGTGATGATGAGCCTGGGTAACGAGCTGGGCGGCGACACGACGGTAATGCGCCAAATGATAAACGGGTTGCGCAAGGCGGACCAGCGCCATCTGTATGCGGCGGGCAGCAACAACTTCCTGGGCTGGATGGGGACTGTGGCAGGCGAGGACTTCTACGTGAGCTGCAGGACGGGTTGGAGCCCGGAGCCTTACGGCGCGCACGTGAGGGCCTCATTCTCACTTGCCGACGCTGAAGAGTTTGGCATTCTGAACGGCACATATCCCAACACACGCACATCGTTTGCCAAGGCGGCAAGCGGAGTGAAAGTCCCGATCGTGGGGCATGAGACGGGTCAGTACCAAGTGTATCCCGATTATGACGAGATAAAAAAATACACAGGCGTTATGCGCCCGCTGAACTTGGAGAACTTCCGCAAAGCACTGAGCCGCACCTTTACCGACTGCGACGTCGACAGCCTCGCGAAAGCCTACCACAAGGCATCCGGGGCCCTATCCGCCGCATGCTACAAGGCGGACATAGAGATGAACCTGCGCACGCCGGAGTTCGGCGGATTCCAGTTATTGGACCTGCAAGACTATCCCGGCCAAGGCGGCGCGCTGGTGGGCATGCTGGACCCTTTCATGGAGAGCAAGGGGATAATAAGCGCGGAAGAGTGGCGCGGCTTTTGCTCAGACATCGTGCCCCTCGCGCTGATGGATAAATACACGTACACCTCGGCGGAGGAGTTCAAAGCGGACGTGGCGATAGCCAACTACTCGGAACAGAACATTGAGGGCGACACGGTGAGGTGGGCAATAACGCGCGATGGAGACAAGAGCGCAGTTGCCGCTGGCCGGTTCAAGGCGGCCGCACCTGCGGGCGGACTTACCACCACGGGAGCGATAGTGGCAAAACTTGACGCGGTAGAGAGCCCGAGCCAATTGAAGCTTGAGATAACGATAGGCAAGGCGCACAACACGTATAACATCTGGGTATACCCGGACAACAAGCCCGCCTGCGGCAAACGCAAGGGATTCATAAAAGCGACATCACTGACCGACGCCATAATAAACCAGGTAGAGATGGGGGCCACGCTGCTGCTGACGCCAGACCATAAGGCCGTGGAGAAGCAAAGCGTGGGCGGGATGTTCATACCCGACTATTGGAACTACGCGATGTTCAAGACGATAAGCGAGAACAACGGCAAGCCAGTGTCGGCTGGGACGCTTGGCTACTTGATAGACACCAGGCAAGGGCTCTTCCAGGAGTTCCCGTCGGAAAGCCACTCGGACTTCCAATGGTGGGACATAATGCGTAACAGTCGCCCGCTGATACTGGATGGCACGCCGTCATCGCTCAATCCGGAAGTTTCGGCCATCGACAACGTGAACCGCAACCATAAGCTGGGCGTGGTGTTCGGCGTGAAGATAGGTCTTGGCAAAGTGCTGGTCTGCATGACTGACCTTAATGCCATAAAACGCCACCCGGAGGGACGAGCGTGGGCTTGCGCCGTTGAGAATTACGCCGCGTCGGACAAATTCCACCCGACATACATGACCTCGGGCGCAGAGCTGCGTAGACTGCTTACAAGGGAGATTGAGCAGGCGAACATAGAGGGCGTAAAGAACATCTCGGACTATAAAGAGAAGAAGTAGTATTAAGACATAGTCAGCGACATGTCATTAGTGACTAATTAACAGAATGCCTTATGAGCAGTTCCTCATCAGGTTAAAACAGATTTAAATCATCCTCATAAACTCTTGGCGGCGCCAGTAATAACGCGCGAGAGGGACGAGAGAGAGCTA
>SFOL01000100.1 GCA_004552385.1 Bacteroidales bacterium
CGCGCAAGCTCTTGCGCGGGGATTTGCGTTTATCCTGTTATTTAACACCTTTCGCCAGATAATCCGTCAGCGCGCATGTGCGCGTAGGCCGATGCCTTCCATGGTCCGTATTTGCCCCCGCTTCAGTCCCCGGTCTTCTTCTGGGCCTGTCGGTCATATCTGCGGATTATAACTATAAAAGATCCCCCGCATGGCTGTTGAAACCATGCGGGGGGCTGTGTGTAAAGATCGTCTGTGTGATTACTTCACGATCTCCAGAAGCTCAATCTGGAAAATGAGGGTGGCGTTGGGGCCGATCTTCTCGCCTGCGCCGCGCTTACCATATGCCAAGTCAGACGGTACGTAGATCTCCCACTTTGAGCCTACGGGCATCATCTGCAGAGCCTCGGTCCAACCTTTTATCACGCCGCGGAGGGCGAATGTGGCGGGGACGCTGTCCTGGCTGGCGTCGAACTCAGTGCCGTCAATGAGCGTGCCGCGGTAGTTGACCTTCACGCGGTCGGTCTCCTTGGGCTTCGGGCCGTTGCCTGCCACGAGGACCTTATACTGCAATCCGCTGGCTGTCGAGTCCACGCCCTCGGCCTTGATGTTGCTCTCCAGGAAAGCCTTGCCCTCAGCCTCGTTGGCGGCAGCCTCTGCGTCACGCTTAGCCTGCATCTCGGCGCGCTTGGCGGTCGACTTCTTGTTCAGAATGGCCTGCGCCATGTCCATCTCTATGGCGGCCTTGCCTGTGGCAAGCTGTGCGCGTGTGGCGGCCATGAAGAGCTTGCTGTCTATCGAGTCGAGCTGAGCCTTGATGTTCTCGGCGTACTCACTGCGAATCTTGCTGCCGTTCAGAGCCTGGGCATACGCAACGTAATCAATGGTGTCAACGGGCAGCTGCTTGAACTGCTCGCGCAGGTAGTTGCCAAAGGTCACGCCGAGTGCGTAGCTTACAGAGTCCTGCTCGGTCTTCAGGTCGGCCTTGGTGCTCACGCCGCCATTGCATGACGCCATGGCGCATCCCAAGCCTGCGATCAAGAAAAATACCTTTTTCATTTTCGTTGTAAAGTGTATGTGTTTTTACTTATTTCAGAATCTCAAGAAGTTCAACCTCGAATATGAGCGTGGCGTATGGAGGTATGGACTGGCCTGCGCCGCGGGCCCCGTAGCCAAGGTTGTATGGGATGTACAGCTTCCACTTTGAGCCGACGGGCATCAACTGCAGAGCCTCAACCCACCCGGCTATCACGCCGTTCACGGGGAAGTCGGCGGGCTCGCCTCGGCGCACTGACGAGTCGAACACGGTGCCGTCTACCAGGGTGCCATGGTAGTGGCAGCGCACGGTGTCGGTGGCCTTGGGCTTGTCGCCCTTGCCCTCCACCATCACCTCATATTGCAAGCCGCTGGGCAGTGTGGTCACCTCCGGGCGGGCCGAGTTGGCGGCAAGGAATGCCTTGCCCTCCTCTATGTTCGCCTTCATCTTGTTCTCCTCAAGCTCGGCGAAGTATTTCTGGAGCAGGTTTCCCGCCTCCTCGGCGCTTATCTCGGTCGGGATGCCCGTCATGACGTCCTTCAGACCCTTGAATATCTGCTCGAAGTCGACGTTGGTCGCGCCCTCGCCCTTCAGGTTGGCGCCGATGTTCATGCCAATGGCATAGCTTGTCTTTTTCAATTCTATTTTCTTTTGCCCCGCAGGGCGGTTCGTGTTACGTTTTTGCGTTGGCAAAGATACGCATTCATCCGTATCCGCCTATCTGCTACTCTCTTTTATCTTATTGAAGTTTTTGTAGCGCCAGTTCATCTTCTCATAGGCGTGGGCACATCCCTTTGGCACGTGTAGTGTCGCTTGCAGCGGGTTCAGGACGTCTTTCATGAACATGGGCGTGGTGTCACCTTCGCATATCACGTCGGACAGCCCTTTGCAACCGCTGAAGGCTTTTGACATAACCGTTTCTATGGTGGCGGGCAGTGTTATTCGCTTCAAGCTCGTGCAGTTTCTGAACGCTTCGAGGCCAATGCTTTTCACGCCATCGGCAATGCTTACGTCTGTCAGAGATGTGCAGCCAGAGAATGCCATAGGAGGTATATCGGTTAGTGTACCAGGCACTTGTATTTTTGCCAGTGCTTTGCATCCTTTAAACACGCGCTCCCCCATCGTTTCCAGGTTTCTTGGCAACTCTGCGTCTGTCAGGCCAATGCAGTTGGCGAAGCAAGCATCGCCTATGCTTTTTACCGTGTCGGTGAACGACAAGCTCCTTATGTCCACGCAGAATGCAAAAGCCTCCTTCACCGCGCATTCTACGCTGTCACATGTCACATGTCCCGAGGTCTCGGGATGTCGGCAGCCGATTGCGTATACGCCGGCGAATCGGCTCGCCATGTCGTGTCTGCGATATTGGCTTACGGCGTCGAACGGCACGAGCAGTTTGGCTGTTGGGGGAATGCCGGTGAAGTTATCCGAATCGACTTCTGGTGGTACCACGTTGTCTATGGAGATGCTCTGGAGTTTCGGAAGGTCGGCTATGGCGCCGACTCTTATTGCTGTTATGGCAGGGAGTTTTATTGCCGTTATCTCGTCCTGGTGAGTAAATGTGCCCGTCTTCACTTGGAGCACCGGGTATGTGTATGTGTTAACTTTATCCCTCCAATCTCTTGCATGTGCATTATACTCTGTGACAACCACTTGTGTTAATACGCTTATGTCGCCACTCAATATGCGGTTGTGTGGATTGCCGACGGAGTTGCCATCCTCCTCGTATATTAGCCCATTTTCGTCTTTTATAATGGATGAGTCGGAAGCTGTGCGCAGGGCGATGATAATTTTTAAAATTATGTCAACTAACCACATGATGTTGTGTTTTGTTTAGGTCTCTGCGTTGCGTGTGAGTCTGTTGGCAAATTTAGTTGCCGCCCCTTCTTTTTGCGCCTCTCACAGCCTCTGCCTCCAGCGGGTTGTCTGGCCACGAGTGCTTGGGGTATCTGCGCTTGAGCTCTTTGCGGACTTCGAAATATGTCTCACGCCAGAAGTTGGCGAGGTCTTGCGTCAGCTGGACGGGTTTGTAGCCTGGCGAGAGCAGTTCCATCAATACGGGTCGCCGCCCTCCGTCCACGCATGGCGTCCGCTCCATCCCGAATACCTCCTGCAGCCTCACGCGTAGCACTGGCGCTTTAGCTGCCGCCCTGTATTCCACTTTTATGTGGCTGCCCGTCGGCACCTCTATCCGTTCGGGGGCAAGCCTGTCGACACTTTGCTGCTGGTCGTACGTCAGCATCGAGCGAACTACTTGCGCCATGTCTATCTTTTTCAGCTCGGCTACTGTCGTGGCTTTGCCCAGATACATAGGCAGCCACTCCGGGGCTTCTGACAGTATGGCGCTGGTCGACGTGTCTGGCAGACTCATTTCGGGGTGCCATTCTCCCACCGTCGCTATGCGTTGCTGCAGGGATTTTACTTCGTCATTGAAGTCCAGCATCCTCTCTCCGTCTTTTTGCGCCGCGCGGCAGATGGTCTCGACTATCAGCTCACGGTTCTCCTCTTTTATCTGTTTTGAGCCCAGGACGAGGCTGCCGATCCTATACTCCCGTTGCGCCACTATGGTTCCTCGCTTCATGTCCCACATGACGTTGTCTCGCTCCCTAACCATGGGTTTCAGGTCGGTGGGGTCAAGAGGCGACGCCAGGAAGATGCGCCCTATGCCGTCTCTCGCGTTGACGTTGGCCGCCACTATCCACGGCTCGTGCGCCAGGTCGTCGTCTTTGGGCAGTTGCGCCATGTCTCCGCTGCTCAGCATGTAGAGGCCCTGCCGTCCGTCTCGTGCCGAGGCTATGCGCTCCGGGTAGGCCGAGGCGAGGAGCAGGCCGCTGTCGGTGGGGCTGAACGGGCCGTTGTCGGCGTCGCCCGCTTTGCCTATGCGCCTGTATTGCTCGGCAATCTTGGCAATCCTGTCCCATGCCTTTCCGCCGCCACGCCCGTTGGCGCGGAACCGCCTCAGGCTCTCGATCCGCATGTTTATGTCCGCGCCGCAGTCTTGCTGCCCGGTCTTGCTCATCGGGTCTTTCTCCTCCAGCAGGGCGGCTATGTCTGCCGCCAGGCGGCTTAGGTGGGCCGAGACGGCCGATGACATCATCTGGGCCATTCGGGGGTGGCACGGCATGCGGCTCAGCTCCGCCCCGTGGCGGGTCAGCTTGTTGTCGTCGTCTATGGCGTCGAGCATCCGCAGCAGCGCGCGAGCCTGCTCCACGTGGCTGGCGGGTGGTGGCGTGAGCCACGTCAGCCTTTCCGGCTCGCGCTCGCCCCATGCGGCTATGTCGAGCGTCAAGGGTGCCAGGTCCGCCACCTCTATCTCGGGTTTGCGCATGGGCGCCATGCGGTGCTCCGTCGCCAGGCTCCACAGGCGGTAGCACACGCCCGCCGACAGTCGTCCCGCGCGACCGGCTCTTTGGTCGGCCATGTCCATTGATATTCTGACGGTCTCCAGGTGGCTCAGCCCGTTCGACGGGTCGAACACCATTTGACGGCAAAACCCTGAGTCCACCACAATCTTCACGCCCTCTATCGTCAGCGATGTCTCTGCTATCGGAGTGGCCAGCACCACTTTGCGCTCGCCGGGCTTGCTCGGGGCTATGGCGCGACGCTGCTCGTTTGGCGGCAACATCCCGTACAGGGGCAGGATGGATGTCCGACCCAATTTGCCCGCCAGCAGGCTCTCCGCCCGCCTTATCTCGCCCTCGCCAGGCAAAAAGGCCAGTATGTCGCCCTCGCCCTCGTTATGGGCCTTGGCCACGGCGGCGGCAACAGCCTCGGCGCACGTCTGAGGTGTGCAATCCTCGCCCCTTATTATGTCTACGGGATACATCCGCCCGCGGCTCTCTATAAGGGGGGCGTCAAGAAGGCGGCATATGGCCGTCGCGTCTATAGTGGCGGACATTATCACGATCCGCAGGTCCGGACGCAACACTTGCTGCGCCTCGCGGGTCAGGGCCAGGGCTGTGTCGGCGTATATGCTGCGCTCGTGGAACTCGTCGAATATGACGACCGACACGCCCTCAAGGGTCGGGTCGGCTATGAGCCGACGGGTCAGTATGCCTTCGGTCACCACCTCCACTCGCGTCTCGGCCGACGTCTTGCTCTCAAATCTGACGCTGTAGCCCACTGTCCGTCCGGCCTCTTCGCCTATCAGGTGCGCCATGCGCTCCGCTATCTGTCGCGCGGCGAGTCGGCGAGGCTCGAGCATCACCACGCGCCCGCCCCCGCACGCCTTGGCTATCGTCAGTGGCAGTAGGGTCGATTTGCCTGCGCCTGGCGGCGCCGTTACCACCAGTTGGGGGTGAGCGCCTAATCGCATGTTTACTGTCTCCGCTATTTCTGCCGCGGGCAGGCTCCAGGCCTCGCCGCTTATGTCTTCAAGGCTCATTCTCTGCCGTCCTTAATTTATCAGGCGGAGCACGCCCGCACGCCACTCCTCAGGGCTTACGTATACCGTCTCACGAAACGCCGTGTCCATGTCCGCTCTCGTCTTGAAGCCTACCATCGTGGCTATTTCGCCAACTTCTTTGTCTGTGAAGTGGATAAGAAGCTCCTGGGCGTCGCGCACGCGGAGGCGGGTCACGTAGTCTCTGAACGTGCCGTTCCTCTGGCTGCTTATTGCGGATATGAGTGAGCGGGGCGGTATGTTCAGTGATGCCGACATCATGTCTATCGTTATGCACGGTTTCCTGTACTCTTTGCCCTCCTCCCATGTCTTAAGGGCGGCAATGGCTTCCTGCTCCGACACTTCGGCGGGCTCTTCCGCATCGGCCCGGCTTTGAGTCTTTACTCGCTTGTGCTCCGTGCCATAGTTGAAGAACGATATGCCAAGATAAAGATACACAGCGCCGCCCAGAGCGGTGTATATGGTGTTCAGCCAGCTCGGGCCCATCGTGGCCAATGGGCTTATGACGCCCCAGGCGAGGAACATCATGATGCTGTTGCGCATCCACGCTATGCGACCTGCTATGCCGTCCGAGTAAATGTCGTCCATGCGCCTGCTGGTCTCTCTGAATGTCAGCAATATTTTAGTGGCTATCGCTATTATGGTGCACACCCACAGCACGACGCACGCCATGAACACTTGCCTGTAATATCCGTCGGGTTTGAGGAGCTCGTTGACGCCGTCGGTCGTGAACGACACTACCCACATTATTGCGCATGCTATAGTGAACGGCCTGCCGTGATCCGTGTTGTCAAGCAGCGCGTCTATCATCTGCGAATACAGGAGGGCTACGAGAGTGTAGCAAAAGATGTCTATTAGTGTGTCTAAGTTGCCGGGTGTCTGCGCTTTATATGCGGCAAGGCTCAAGACCAGATCCGCCATTATGACGGCAAACAGTGCCGCCAGGAGCCGGCGCGCTTTGCGGTATGATGCAAATTCCGTGTCG
>SFOL01000101.1 GCA_004552385.1 Bacteroidales bacterium
AGCCGTTAGCGTCATACTTCTCGATCACACCGTCTTCAGTGAAGACCATATAGGCGTCCAGACTTTCCTCGCCAGTAAGTTGACCAGTCACAGAGTGTTTCAGCTGCGTCTCAAAGTCCTCGGACACGGTTGTCGTGTCGTTGACACCAATGCCCCACCATTTGCCCTCCTGCTGTGAAAACACGAGCGAGCCGTCACCGCCGCAATAACCCATGTTGCCCCAGAAGACCTTTGAGTCGTTCCACTTGTAAACCTTACGGCCGGCATCGGAGCAGAAGAGCTTCTCAGCCACGGAGAGATTCTGCTTCACATAGACGTTGACGGTCTTGGTGGTCTCAATCTTCTCACCCTCGGCATCATAGATGCAGACATAAAACACCTGGTCAGGGTTTGAGCCGCGGCTGGGAGCTATGGAGAACTCGCCCGAAGAGCCCACAGCGAGAATGTTCTCGCTGCCATCGGCCTTGAAGTTATAGACCTTGACAATGCGAGCCGGATTCGTCGTGAACTTAAAATAGTTGCCATCGGCCGCAGGGTTGCCGTCCTTGTCGGTCTGGACAAGGTTGAAGCCCTCGGCTAAGGCCTCAGAAGAGACAGGAATGGTGTCAAAAGTGCCATCCTCCTCAATGGGGTCGCACGCAATGAGTGCGCAGGCGGCCGCCAGTAAGATATAATGTTTCTTCATTTTAAAAATCATGCCTTTAGATGTGTGGCGTGCCGGGGCGACGAGCCTAATGGCCGGCCTGGGTCGCAAGCGGAGCACAATCCGCCGCCCCGGGCGTCACACTGTTTTTTGAATAAGAACGCGCTACCCTGCTAATAAATTGGTGAGCTGGTCATGATACACTCGCTGCCGTTGTTCCATCCCGCATTCTGCTTTAGGACGCTCTCGTCGGCCGTGATGTTGATCTGCGACTCGGGGATGGGCCAGAAGCCCTGTGTGTCAGCATAACGCTTAGCCCACGAACAAGAGGCGTGGTGCATAGTAGTCCAATTTCCCGTGTAGTTCACGCGTGTTCCATCCTTGCGTTGCAGAGTCTTTGCGGCAAGGCTCTCCTGGTCGCCAGGGGTGTAGCCGGACCAACGGCGGAGGTCGTTGAAGCGGAGGCCCTCGCCAGCGAACTCGAAGCGGCGCTCGTTCTGGATATTGGCCCAAGAATAGCCGATGGCGGGAAGTCCGACGCGCTCACGAACTTTGTTCATTCCGGAAGCGTCGCCAGTAAGCTCCGTGTGCATAAGGAGGATGTCCGCAAAGCGCATAAGAACCAAGTCGGTATAGTGAGAACCCTGCATGGCGTTGTCAGTGCCCGGGGTTGCGCCGCCGCCGTTCTCCTTTCGATAGAAATCCCAGAATGTGTAGGGTCCGGCAGTGAAGCTTTCGAAGTTACTCTTCTTGGTAGTCACCTCGCAGAGCTTCTTGTTGTAGAGGCCGGCATCCTCAGTGCAGCTGGTGGTGAAGGCGAAGTGCTCGAGCTCGTTCTGGCAGTCAATAATGGAAGCTGCCTTACGAGGGTCGTCACTGTTCCAGTCGTCCCACAACTGCGCATTGATGGTGCCCTGACCCCAGCCTTGAGCATAGGGGAACGTCTTTTCACCACCATTGATGTTGCCGTTGCCGTCATCGTCGCAACGGAGCGAGCTATAGAGCGAAGCCATATTGCAGAATCCCATGCCGATAGTGCCGTCCCAGGAAGCCGTGTTGCCATACTGGATTTGAAAGAGCTGCTCGATATTGCCGTTGCCTGCCCAGAAAGTGCCGGCAGCAGCGAGATCCTTAGTGTAGTCGTAGTCGGGGGCTGTGAACTTATTGGTGTAGCCCCAAAGGAGTCGGTAGTCCTCCACGAGGCCGTTGCCGCTCTTATCCCTGACATCCTCGAGCACAGCGACAACGTCGGCCTTGGTGAGCGAGGTGGACAGGAGGCCGTCTTGCGAAGGGAGGGAGACGGCCTCGGGGTTAGCCTTGGCGAGCTCGCCAGCCTTCTTGTAGAAGCCCTCGTAGAACATGTAGGCGCGAGCGAGGAAACCGCCGGCGGCAGCCTTGGTGGCATGCCCGTCGCCCAGGGTGGTGCCCCCGTAGCTCATGAGGTTATACGCGCTCATGAAGTCGGCGAGGATGTGCGGGTAGATCTCGTTCTCCGCGCTTACCTGCGGGCACGGGGCGGGAGCCGCTGCAGCCCAGTAGGCGGGAATGTCACCCCAGAACTGCGCACCCCAGAGGTAGAAGAGTCCGCGCATGAAGTAAGCCTCGCCGATGAGCTGATTGCGAGTAGACTCCTCGATGCCGCTCATGACGGACGCGTCGGTGAAGAGGATGGCGTTGGCGCGTGAAATGGCCACATAGATGGTGTGCCAAGTGTTGTTTTTCTCGCTTCCAGAGACGCCGAAATAGTCCTGGTTAGTGACCATGAGGTGACCAAGTGCGTGGCTCTCCACGTCGCCTGTGCCTCCGGCGCCGTTGCAGTCGTCAGACACGAGGTTGTTGACGAAGAACGGGTTGTTAAGCGGGTTGTTAGAAATCTGGTTCAAGCAGCCATAGAGGGCGGCCAGCTCCTTGTTGAGGTCAGATGCGGACCCCGGGTAGTTGCCCGAGTTGGCCTCCGTATAGTTTTCGCTGTCGAGGAAGTCGTCGCACGCCGAGAAAGAGCATGCGAGAGACGCTGCGACTGCCATTGCTATAATCTTTTTCATAATTAGTTCATCAAAGATTTTAGACTTAGAACTTGATGTTCACACCGGCGATATAAGTGCGCGCGGTCGGGTATAGGCCGAGGTCGACACCCTTAGCCCAGTCGTTGGTGCCGCCAGACGAACCGACCTCCGGGTCGACACCGGTGTACTTTGTGAAGCAGGCAAGGTTCTGCGCCTGGACGTAGAGGCGGATTTGGCCGAACGGGGAGTTCTTCCAAAGGTTCTTGGTGAAATCGTAGCCGATGGTCACGTTCTGAATCTTGAAGAAGTCGGCATCTTGCATATAGACGGTTGAGACCCAGCTGGTGTTCTCGTTAGACCATCCGAGGCGTGGCTTGCTGTTGCTCGTGCCCTCACCATGCCAACGATCGAAGACATCCGTGGTGTAGTTGGAGAACTGGTTGGCGAGGAGGCTGGTACGGTAGCACTGCATAATCTGATGGCCGAAGGCGCCGCTGCCGCTCACGCTGAAGTCAAGACCCTTCCAGTCGAGGCCGAGGGTGACACCGAGTGTAACATCGGGGTTCGGATCGCCAATCTCATGGCGGTCGTTAGCAAGGTCAAGCTTACCGTCGCCGTTCCAGTCGTCCCAAATACAATCGCCAGGGCGAGCATTATCGAGGACAGCCTTGCCCTCGGCGCGGGCTGCGTCAATCTGAGCCTGATTCTGCCATATTCCACTATAGCTCATGCCGCTGAAGTAGCCAATGGGGTGGCCCGTCTCGACGAGAGAGACGTAAGAAGAGTTCTGGAAGAGAGCGCTGGAGGTAGAGTCACCAATCTTGCCAGACGCCGTGCCGAGTTTGGTGACCTCATTCTTGTTAAAGGCCAAATTGACGTTGGCGTGGTAGTTGATGTCGCCCTTGGTGTCGTTCCATCCGAGAGCGATCTCGAAGCCCTTGTTCTCGACGTCGCCGCCGTTGATGTAGGCGGCCTCCTCGTAGCCGAAGACGTCAAGAGTGGGAGCCTGGACGAGCCAGTCCTTAGTAGTCTTCTTGTACCAGTCGAAGGTGAGCGAGAGGCGGCTGTCAAGGAAACGCGAGTCGAAGCCGACGTTGATCTGCTCAGAGGTCTCCCAGGTGACGTCCTCGTTAGGCTGGTTGCGAGCGTAGGCGCCCGTGACGTAGTTGTTGGGCAGAGTGGTGTAAGAGTTGTCGCTGCTGAACTTGTAGCCGTAGTCGGCGTAGTCAGAAGGAGAGAAACCCATGTTGGAGAGGTAGACGTAGTTGTCGATGTTGCAGTTGCCGTTCTGACCCCAAGAAGCACGGATCTTGAAGAAGTTCATCGTGTTAGCGACACTCTCCATGAAGCTCTCGTTGGTGACGACCCAACCGATAGAAGCAGAGGGGAAGAAGCCCCAACGGTTGCCGCGGGCGAAGTTGTTGGAAGCGTCGCCGCGGGCTATGAATGTGGCGAGGTACTTCTCGTTGTAGTTGTAGTTGACACGACCGAAGACAGACGCGATGGTGCCTTGCCCCTCGGTGGCGGTGCCGGATACGCCGCTAACCTGATCAATGTTGTAGTTGGAGATGAGGTTATAATTGTATCCGTTGAGGATGAGCGAGTTGAGCTTATCGATGCCGGACTTGGCCTCAGCGCTCATATCCATGCTCCAGAGCGACTTCTCGACAGACTGGCCGACGAGAACGTCGAAGTGGTTACCGGCGAACTCGGGCACGACGTAAGATATGGTGTTCTCAACGTTGATGCTGGAGCTTGCGGAGGTCTCCTGAAAGCAGCTGTAGTTTGAGCCCGAATCAGTCGATGTTGCACTGTAAGGCATAGCGACGCGCTTGTTGGCTCTTGCGCTGTAACCGGTGTTGAACTGTCCACGGTACTTGAGATCCTTGATGAACTCGACCTCGAGGAAGAAAGTGGCTCCGACACCGAAGTCGCGGTTGCGGTTGATGGAGTTGAGTCCACCATTGTAGAGCATCTGGAGCGGGTTGCTGAAAATCATAGAAGAGAAGCCGAGGCCATCCTTCTCGTAGCTCGTGAGCGAGCCGTCCTCGTTATAGGCCGGGGTGAGCGGCGAGGCGTTATACGCATTGTGGATGATGTTCCAGTAGCCGTTGCCCTCGGGGAGGTCGTGGCTCTTGTGATACCAGAAAGAGAGGTTCTCGCCAATCTTCACGACGTTGCGTCCGTCTTTAGCACTCTTGTAGAGGACATGGTCGGAGTTGATTCGGCCGCCGTAGCGGCGATAGCTTGAAGCGTTGTCGGCACCGATGATGCCGTCCTGGTCCGAGTAGTTGATTGACATGGCGAACTTGGAGCGATCCGTGCCGCCGGTGAGGCTGAACGAGTGGCTGTGCTGTATGGCGTCCTTGTTACGGAACTCCTCGAACCAGTCGGTGCCGTCCCAGCCATTGTTGATCTTGTCGAGGACAGCCTGGGGAACCATCAAAGACCAGTCGACAGGCGAGCCAGTCTCGTTGAACGTGGCCTCGTTGACGACCTTCATGTAGTCGTGAGCGCCGAGGGTCGCGGGACGCTTGAGAGGATTGGACACGCCGACATAGCCGTCGTACTGAGCGGTGACCTTGCCCTCCTTGCCCTGCTTGGTGGTGACGAGTATGACGCCGTTGGCAGCTCGAGCGCCGTAGATGGCTGCGGAGGCGGCATCCTTGAGGACGTCGATGCTCTCGATGTCATTGGGGTTGAGACCGTTGAGACCGTCATCTGCCGTGCCGCTTTGGACTCCGTCAATGATAAGGAGAGGAGAGGATGTGCCAATGGTGCCCGCGCCGCGGATGTTGACCTTAAAGCCCTTGCCAGGCTGAGCCGAAGACTGGGTGATGTTCACACCAGGCGAGACCGCCTGCATGGCGGTGAGGGCGTTGGTGGTGTTGAGCTTTGCGATCTCACCGCCGTCGACCTGCACGGTAGCGCCCGTGACGAGCTTCTTCTTCTGCACACCGTAACCGACGACAACGACCTCGTCAAGGTCAGAAGCCTCCTCTGCGAGGCTTACGTTGATGGGCGCGCCGTTGAAGACGACCTCCTGATTCTGGAAACCAAGGAACGAGAAGACGACCGTGGCACCATTGTCGACCTGCAAGCTGTACTTACCGTCCATATCGGTTATGGTTCCGATAGTGGTGCCTTTAACGACCACATTAACGCCCGGCAGAGGCAGCCCGTCAGAAGCTGATACCACCGTTCCGGACAGGGCGCCGCCCTGTGCGAAGCAGTCAGAAGTCACCATGCCCTGCCCAACGGAGAAGAGCAATGCGAGCAGCCACACCAAAATAGTGCGCCTGCCGCTGAGTTTAATTCCGCTTAGATTTGACATAAAAGGATTTATTGATTTTTAATACTCTATGAAAACGAAACCATAAGGTCTCATTCAATTTCAAAATCTAACCGACACAAAGTTGTAAAAAAAAATGACACTTTTAGAACTTTCCTTCAGAATATTTTAAGATTTCCGCAGATGGACAAAAGTGTATAAATAACGACCCCAAAAACCATCAAATAATTAATTTCCAGCCACTTCCAAATACGCCACGCGCAGCAGCCTCGTATAACCCCGTCCACCACATGCGCAATCGTTTGCAGTCTGAAAACGATTGCGGGAATAGCATAAAATTGATAAAATAGTATAACCGTTAGCTTATATTTTATTTGCGCTCTGGCATGGCGGGTGGCGCATAATGTTAT
>SFOL01000021.1 GCA_004552385.1 Bacteroidales bacterium
GTCGCCAACACACTGTTCGTACCCTCTCTCACCGTCTCCTTCACCATATACCACCTCGCTTTATCTTTCACATGCACCGTCGGGTCATACGCCAACGCACGTAGCTGACCCTTATTCTTTATCGTCTTGTCGAAATGAACGTCGGGGTAATCCCGCTCGAAATCTTCCAAAATGCGGTTCGCCACGGCAACCTGGGCGGCTGTACCATCGGCGCCCCGCACCACTATACCGCACGCCAATCCCGTTCCGCTGATGGTCGTGAATATGCAAATGATACGGTCGTCCTCCTCCATTCGTTTCCGTAGGGCGTCCATATCGACACCCTCATTCTCTTTCTTGTCGATGTCGAGGAATGTGAGGCGTTCATCTCCAAACGATTGTACGACGCACGGTGTTGCCCCCTTGAGTTTGGCTGGCGACAGTGTAGCTCTCTTACCCATCCACGTGTCGTCTGGCGATCTTATCCACGCGATCAGCGTCTCAAACGAGGTATCCACCACCTCATTCCTCGCTTTGTAGGACTGACAAAGGCGGATAGATAGGGGCGGGGCGCCCAGTTGCTCAGATAATCCCACCTCGTGATACACATCCACACACACTTTCTGCCGTGTAGGGACTCTCGGATGCGAAGCGCGATAACCTTTTACCCACGGCTCCCCCTTCAGCTCCTTCGCTACGGATAGGAACGAGACACTCTTTTTACGGAACGGAGCGTAATGTTCATTGTGGATGTAGACGTTACCTGTCGTAAAGACATACCCACCGTAGGAGCCCGCCCCGCTCGGCTTGAACCGAACGGTGTCGCCATCCACTTTGTACGGCACCTTTAGTTCGACGAGATAGTCCAGTACCACTTGTTGTTCTAGCGTGATTTGTTCGTTCATCCTTTTCTCTTCTCCTACCCCTCATCTTTGGGGTCAAATTTGAATTGGCATTCCTCAGGCGTGAGGAAATAGTCACTTGGTCGGCAAACCGAGCGCGTGCAGAACGTGCGTTTCTCACACCATTTGCACGCGTGGATGTTCCCGTTCGCCAACTCTTCGTTGAAAACGGGGTTTGTCAGCCATACCGACATTGCCGCATCCAACGACTCGACGAAAGCGCATATCTCGTCGATGGTAATAGCATAAGTTCGCACGGGTTCGGCGATATTTTTTGGCTGTACAATCGTCTGCTCGAACGAGAAGTCGCCACAGTTCTCGCGTATCCACTCACAAATGGAGGATGGTGTGTCTAGGTCTCGCACCCCCTTGCGCCGCGCCATCGTGAGTAACATAGCGACGATGTAGAACGTCAGTTGGGGTGTGTCGGGATCGACGATGTGGCGACCGAACTTGTAGTCGAACACATGCACGCCCCCACGCCACACCACCATCGCGTCGTAATATCCGCCCAAGTTATCCGGCGTGGATGAGAAGTGTTCGCCCATCGACACGTGCTGTTCGGTTTTCAGCACTGCTCCATCCGCCTCGTGCTCCTCCACGCACGACGCGATGGCATCTCGGTAGAGCTCACCGCCCCGCACCATAGACGGCGTTACATCTTCCTCTTCTCCGACCTCCACAACCTCACCCCACGCCATCCGCTCCGCTATGTCGTGGGCGCGTTCGCCCTCTATGGCGGCAGTATTTGGGCTGTTGCCTACGACATCCCGTTCATCGGGACGATAAGAAATTGGGCAAATCAAAAAGCGCTTCATCTTTGACCCGCTCACTTCTGAATGCCCCCGCACCTGCATTTCATCTAGCATGTTCCATCTCCATCCGCCTCACTTCGTCGCGTGATCGCCCTTTTCAAATAAAAAGCGGCTTTGAGTAGGTCTTTCACAGCCGCCTCGTGTTCCTTCTTACCAGCACGGCAAATGTATTTACACACTTGCCCTAAGTCGAAATCTAGATCAAACGCGTCGATCACGTCGATAGGCTCAATCTGCCGACCGCGGTAATACGTCCCTCGTGTCTCCTCGATATTAGAGGTGATATCTCTAAAGAGAATGTCAATATCTTTTTTACCTTCGCACATACTACTCTCCTAGCTCTTTCGCCACTGCGGCAATAATGCGTTCCCACAAAGCGTCTCCACTTTGCTGTCCATCCTCACCCTTGTATGAGACAAACGGGCGGGGGCACAGCTTTCCAGTAGCGTCAAAATGTCGCAATATCCGCGACGGTGGGATGTGATTGCGCCGACAAATATCCGCAAGTAGGTCGATGAGGCTACGGATGGTGCTGTCTGTACACCACCAATCCGCATCCGTCGCGTGCCGACTCGTCTTGTCCCGCTTCATGCAGCACACATCCACACCGATGGAGCACCTGTTGCCTGTGAACGAAGCGGCGGCGGGCGTCTTATGCCATCCCTCTGCGTGCGCGGCGCCCCAATACTCCTCGACGGGCTGTCCATCCCCCACGTGCCAAGCGATGATGTACTCTGGCAAAGCGGGTACGACACGACCATTCAGGTCGATGATGTAGTGGCTACTCTGCGCACCGCGTTTTTCCCACGCTCGCAACACTCCCTCGGGGGTCGCCTCCGCCACACCCGTGTAATGAACGACGACGTGGGTCGGTGTCGCCGATCGCTTGCCACTATTGGCTAGCCTCCATTTGCATACTCTACTCATTGTTCTCCTCCTCGCGAACGAAACGAAAAATGCGCACTCCACAATGGACTGCGCATTCTTATTTACAAAGATTTTGTAAAAGTGTCAATGCCTTTTATCGGTGGGTGGGTCGTCGTCGGTGGAGTCGGCGGCTTTCGCCTCCACACAAGTCGTCACCACTGATGGGGTTTGTGGAGGTGGCGTATCCAAGACGACCCCACCTCCACCAGGCGTCTTCACATCTATCTTTCGATTGAGGTTGAGCCATCCATTTGAGAGCCACTTTTCTATTGACCGCACAAGCACGAACCCACCAATAATGATGACCCCACCGCGAACGACAATATCCCGCGTCGTATCTGGAATGTGGGAAAAGTCCACCAACACACCACCCATTGCCACCGCGATGAACGCCACAAAGACTACTCTGAATGACGTTAAGGCGGGTTTCGTACATTTTAACATCGGCACTCCAAATCCCAACAACAAAAAGATGATTATCATGCCTATTGCAGTCGCTACGCCTGACAACATATCACCCTCCTCGATGCTTAGTTTAACATTATCTATGGGCATTGTCTACGTGCCCACTTGCCGGATTACCACTGGCGCCGCCAGTCTCTCCTGCGTTCGCGAAGTCGGAACGAACGAACTTCTGGATGAGACGCGAAACGTCTTCTCTGTTGTTGCGCTGTTGCTGAGACATGCGAATGGAGCGGGCGGCCAAGCGAATATTTTGGGAGTTGTCGATGGAGGATTCGTCCGCGAAGATTGCCTCGCTCGCAAGCAAATCCAACTCTTTCTCCACGTCTTTGACCCACGGCATGTTGGCGAGCATCGTGCGTGTGGACACAAGGTTTTGAGCCTGAGTGCAATTCATAATGGCGTCATTCTCGTTGACGATTGTGTTCAGCCCCCAGTTGATCTCCAATTCCTCAATCTCTTTCTCGCTCATCCCAATGGGGTTGACCTCTAGTGTGCGGCGTATCGCCTCCATCAACGTGTCGCACAACTGATGCGATTTGTTCTCTAGGTCTACGTATAACAGACGGAGAGCGACTGAGGATGTGTTGCCGATAACAGCTTTCGCCATGTCAACCGCACATCCGATGTCGTATATGGCGTCATGCAACATCTCCAGTTGCTTGTCAGCCATTGTGAAATCCGTTTCGACCGCCATTTGCTCGCAATCCCCATCCGTGGCGATGCAAATGATGTTGTCCTCTCTCCAGCGCGAGATCAATTTGTCTGGGTCGTCCAAATAACCTTTAATCTTGAACGGGGCATTGGGCGCGTCGGCTAGGGCATCTTGCTTGCGGCTCCATAACAACTCATACGCGTCGATGTAGGGTCGGATGGTGTCGAACAGAGCGGGTTCGTCACTGTCGATGCGCGTGTACCATTGAGGTCGTTCCACCTCGTCCGTTTGCCATGGTTCGATGCCCGTTGCAGTCCCATCCTCCAGTCGGAGCAACGGTTTTATGGCATCGACCCCAATCCAGTTACCATCCAAATCCACACTCTCAGGCGGGTAACGGCGGAACTTACCATCTTTGTCCAGCCCCACGACCATCACACCGCATGTCACGTAGTCGGTCGCCGCCCTCCGTAACTCATACATGGTGAACTGCTTCTTTATCTGCGGCTTGTCGCACGAGTAGGGCTTCGCCAACACGTAATCCCGCCGCTGATTGACAATGTGACCAAACAATCCCGACCGCAAACGCGCGTTCGATCTCTCTCCATCCACACCCACTTTCGTCATAAAGTGTTTGTCTTTGATGTCCGTTAGGTTGTGGTAGTACATTTGAGCAGTCACAATGCGTATATAGGGCGGTGTGGTCGTCCATCCCATCTTTTTTCGCACGTCCGACGACACTGGCGGGTTGATGTCTTTTGGTACATCTGGCTCGCCATTGTTCCAAACCGCCTTCGCCAGCTTGATCGACTCTGCCATATCTTTCATCTCCTATATGTAAAAATAAAAGGCGCCCCAATTGTGGGACGCCTTTTTTATAGCATAGAAATGGTCACTTATCTACTCACCAAAGAGAGCCGCCAACTGCTCATCCAAATCGTCATTCACCGTAGGAGCTTCCTCTTTCTGCTCCTCTTTCGTCTCTTCGACTTTCTCCTCGACGACGCCACCATCCCTCTCCTTTTCCTCCAACAACACTTCTGTAATGGGGCGCGTGTCGCTCGTCGGGAATATCGGGGTCGGCTCTTTGATACCGACAAATTCCATCGCCGTTCTAGGTGTAGACGCCTCGATCGAGATGTTAGGTTTATTGTCTTCACACGCCAACGCTCTCGACACGAGATTGCGCACGTATGTGGCGATAGGTGTTCCGATAACATCGCACACCGCCGCCAACGTGGCGTATGTGTCGCCGTCAAATGTGACGCCCACTAAATGTTTGTCTGGCATTGGCTTTCTTCCCCGTTTACACATTGTTGTTCTCTCCTAAGGGTTGGTGTTGGAGCGTGGGGCGCGACAACCGCCCCCACGACCAAGCATGAACGAACGCTCAAATGGGCACGCCTACCCAAGTGGCTACGGGGTATAACCTACACACTTAATTTAAATTTGTCAAGAAAAAAAAATTATTCCGCGTCTATGGCATACCGACGGGACATGCGCATTTGATTGTGGCGCCGCAATTCAGCCATAAATTTCGTGTCGAACGCCTCTTCTTGTGACATGGCGTAACGCATGGCGTCGAGCCCGTGATCCTCTTGATAGTCGTCTGGCTCGTCGATCCACCCCTCGTCGCGTGGGTTCTTTTTCCAACGGTAACTCGCAATCTCTCGAATGAATTGCTCGCAGTGCCTCTCGATCACGATGGTGTACTCTTTGCACCGCTCTATCCCAACGATAACGCTACCAGCCCCTTTCTTAACCGCGTCGATACGTCGCACGCCGTTTCGCCTGATCTCCTCGATCGCCATCTGGTGGGAACTGTCTGCGAGAATGGGACACTCGGCAATCCCCATTCGCCTGCACGCCTCGGCAATCTCTGTGGAGACTTTCGCGTAGAGATAGACGGCATCGCACACGTATATGAGGCGTTTTTCCCTGTTCACCGCCAGTTTCACAATGGCGGTCGGGCTCTCGACAAACCCGAAGTCCATTCCATATCTGTACACCCAACCGTCGCCGAACTTTTGCGTCCATGCGAACGATTCGATGCGCCATTTCGTGTAGATGATACCGCCGTTCGTGCCCCATTCGCCCATCGCGACCACACGATAGCGATCTGGGTCGAACCGCCGCAACCTCTCCATCTCGTAGAGAAACGACTCATCCAAAAACTCGTTGCAGTCGAAATTGCGGGTGATGGCGAGTATTTGCCCATCTTCCGACAACCCGTCTGATCCTACGTGGTCGTAGAATCTCTTTTTCAGCCAATGGTCTGGGACAGCGGGGTTGAACGTGAATGTGTGCTGGTAAAACAGCGGTTCGGGCAAGCTACCACGAATGGACATGTTGACCGTCTCAACATCCTCGTAAAAGGCAATCTCAAATGCCTCTTCCCACCACACCCAACAGAGGTTGCCGACGGCGGCTGTGATGGACTTGATACGTGCGGATGAGTCCATCCCACGGAATAGTATCTTCTGCCCTGTGGGTCGAAAGACAATCTGCATGGGGTTTCGGCATGGCTTCCACAAGTGCTCGACCCCCAACTTGTTGATTGCCCACATAAGCTGGGTGTAGGTCGTATCCATGTGGTCGACCTTATAGGCGCGGATGACGAGCAAGTTAGCCATCACCCCGTAACGATAGTAGTAGTACATCATGTTGTAGATATACCACAATGCCGTCGTCGTGGACTTTTTCGAGCCACGCCCGCCTTTCACGAGGCGGTATCGCCCTTTGAAGTTCCAAAACTCCTCATAGCCGCCGCCTACGATGTTGCGTATGGATACAGCATGTGCGGCGTCACTCATGAGCACCCCCGCCAGCACCCACACCGCACACGTTCACCAGTGCGGATTGGCATACCTTCACGGTCGCAAGCAACTGCACCGTGTATAGGATGAGATCCCTGTTCGTGGCGACACCGAGGGGGATGGCTGGCACCTCACAACCCAACGACGTGAGGGAGGCGTCATTGCCCATCGGCAGGGCGGTCGGTAGGGGTTGTGGTGTACTCGCGCAGCCAATCTCCAATACCGCTAGGAAGAGGCTGATTAAGCCAATCCCCAATCTCCCCGTCAGTCGCGCCCATCTTTTCCAACGCTTGCACATGTTCTCTCTTCTCCACTTCCACGCGCAACACTTCACCCGTGTGGGAGTGCGCACCATCGAGTGCTCGCTCCAACACCTCTTGGCGCTGGTCGGATTCCAGCTCCGCCACACGCTTCTTGTGTAGATAGATACCGCCGCCGATCCCCAATGTAAAGGTCAAAGTGAGGATGACGGCGGCGGCAACCCCAACAACACTTACGGTTGTCATTTCCCCTCCGTCTGTCGCATATCGTCGATGAACGTGAGGTCGGCATGTACAGCCCGACCGTCCATCCGCTCCGTCTCCTCCCTCATCCTGTCTAACGTCTCCAATAGGGCGGAAACAAGGCGTCCATCTAGCACGGGTTGTTGCGCCACTTCTGCCTGTTGGAGTTGGAACTTCGTCCTCTCCTCCATCGTCGTACATCTGTCTATCACGCCCGACAAGACCTCCAGTCGCTTCGCTTTCGCCGCCGTGCGCATCTCCGTTTCTGCGTATATGAGCTTGACTACATTGTGCAGTTCGCTCACATACATTTCACTGTCGAGTTTCTTTACCCTCGCCATGTGGCTAAGGGACGTGTATGGAACAAGGCTCTTCTCATCCTCTCGCATACTATCTTCCTATCCTCACATAAGCTCGTATCGCACAGTCTCGCGGGTCTGATTAGATGACGTGTAGTCGAAAGTATCCCTTATCACCAGAATGCGACCCTGTACCTCGCTTATTGGGTGCGTCCATAGCACGTAGTCTAGGATCCACGTGTTTGTGTCATCCGACTTGCATTTGGTTACAAGGTTGTGCAGCGTTTCGCTCCGTGTGGGCTTTCCAGTCGTATTGGGTGTAACATAGATGCCGTTGGGTTTCGTAACGGCAAGGTTCGCCCAATCCTGAACTTCATCGATGGGATCGGCGGCTAAGATATACAAATCGAAGTAATATGTACCGCCAGAGTTGCCATTCGGGGCGAAACGGCACCCGTATCCTATCAGACCAGGATTTCCACCCACCTCCAGTCGGTCGATGTCAGCTTGTGTCATACCGTACAGACCGCCAGGGTCATTGCCAATCTGGACATTCGTAGTGGCGCCGTTCATGCAAACTTGAACGCGACCATGTGTGTCGCCACCCATGAAAAATGTCATCAGTGGATGATAGACGCGCCATCCGCCTAGCAGACGCGATCTCGCATAGGATGTTGTCGAGTGAAGTTCATCCAACTGCGTCGAGCCAGTCAATTTGTTGTTCGGAGCAGTCGAACCATCTGGAGCGTCGTAGAGCAGGTAATCATCCGATAGCGTCCCGCTAAACGAAGTCTGAAATGCTCGTCGTAAGTTAATCGCATCTTTTGAGATCTCGATGCTTCTAGGCTTGTTTTCCAAACCAGCGTTAAGAAGGACTGCGGGTACGTAGGTGGATCCAACTCTAGAAGTTACCACTCGCACAGAAGCTAGAGTCTTGTTCGCCGTATCCTTTGCGGCGAGTGTGTCATCGCTCATCTTACATCCGAATGCGTCCACAATGAACTCTGTTTTCCGCACCGGCTTAGGCTCGAACGACGCCTCTTCCACTTTGAACTTGAACGACCGAAACGTCTTATCCCCGAGCACGAGTTGGTCATCTCCGACGGTGGCGTTCCCTTTCGCGTGGGTGGTGACAACTCGCTCTTCGAGGTCATCCACCGCCGCCTCCAACCGATTGAATGCGTCGATGGAGACAAAGCCGTTGTAGGATGGCTCGACGATAATGGCGTCCGCCGAGGCGGGTGCGAACTGGATCGCCACGTGGATGCGGAATATCGTCCAAGCGCCGCTTGCCAATGTGACCTCAACGACGGGGGCGATAGCCTTTGCCGAGAGAAGCAACCGCTCGCCCGTCTCCGCTCCCTCGCTGGAGAGATATCCCCAAATACCGAAGCCATACGCGCGTCCCGAGGTGAGGCGGTTGGATGCGGATGCATCGACATGGATGACGCCTCCCTCCGTGCGTTGCGTCTCCACATGCCCGTCGCCCCACGTGTTGGTGAGGGTCGTGAGGTCAGGCGACGGCTCAAACGGATTAGAGGTGAATGCGAATTTCGTGAGGACGAGCCTGTCATCCAAACTCGCCGTTGTAAGCAGGCGCACGCCTTCATTTGTCAGTATCGCTGTATCGAATTGCATATCTTTTCCCTCCTAGATGGCTTTCTTACCAGTACTTCGTATCGTTGACTGCCGACCAACCCATCATCAAACCGTTGCCGACATAGATGAAGTTACCGTTATCCAACGTGTAGTTCGTTTGCAAACCCGTCGGGCAAACGGCGCGGATCATGTCTGTGTCTAGCCACCCTTTCATCCCGTCGCCAGGAACGACGTACCCAGACGTGTTGATGTTATCCGAAACGCTCGTCATCCCTATCGCGAGCCATCGCGCCTTGCCGCGCGTGATGGGGGTACACGCCGACGCAGATAGGGCGTTCTCCGCATATAGCGGTAGTCGGTAAGCGGACGCCGCGGAATAACTCCCGTGTATCCATTCGCCAGCGGCGTTGGCGAACACGTGCGCTAGTTTGTAAGAAGGACTGCTGTAATTCGACCAATTGGCCTTCTCTTGTATCCGAGAGTTCAACACCCTTTCCCCAGTCAATAGTTTGCTGAAGGAGGTGTAATTACTGCCGTCACCTAATGAGAAAATTCCGTATTTCGCGACTCGGGAGGCGTCTTCTGTAGGATGTGCGAGTGTGTCGAATATTTCTCCCATCCAAAACGTCTTCATGCGGGATGACGTACCGTCGAATATAATCCTACGACCATCCGACACGATGGTCATTTGGTACGCGACGTCTATCGCATTGTTGTGAAATGAGATTAAAGAATCGGCCGAATCCGCGACGACTGGTAGCATCTCTGTCGGAGTATCTGGGCGAGCTAGCACGTACATCGGAGACTTATCCGCACCCCACGCAAGATCCCTCGCGTCGCTATCCGTTGGTGCGGGTAACATGGTGACAATCAGACCGTATAGATTATTATACGACGATCCCTTGTAGTACGTACGAGCCTGACCGTCTTGCGAGGCAGGTACGCTCGATCCTGCGTATGACACGAACAATTTCTCACCGCCTGTACTTTTGAAGTAGGCGTGTACATCCGTACCATCGCGCCATCCGTCGGGGTGATACTCGGTGTCTAGCGTCCAACCCAAGCTCTCAATCGCGGGTTTAATCTTGGACATACACTGGGCGTTCGATAGTTTTCCCGTTCCGTCTCCGACATATCGCGCGTAGGCGACTTTAAATTGACCCTTATTCATGCTCCAATCTCCTCATATTGTTCTACAAAACCTTGCCCGAGCTCGAATTGCGTCGTATCCGCGCCAGACAATATATCACCTAGATCCCATGTAGTAAAGAAGTGAACGACGCCATCTCCGTCGAGTAGCCCTCTTTGTCCCGTGCGAAGGATAGCCTCCCCTCGCAACTCGCTCCAGCTCGTCCTCGCCGTACCTACCTCAGCGAAACCTTCCACCGTCTCGCTCCCTGCCGTACTCTCTACATGGATGGCGGGTGTGTAGGTTGGCGAGAGTGTGTAGCTAGATGGTGTGGTTGGCGCTGTCTGACCTACCACATCCCAGCCCGCCGCCTCGACATACTCGTTCGGTGGAGATGGTAAAGCCGTCCCCTTGATATCTTTCTCGTAGATTAAGCCTCTTTGTCCCGTGCGAAGGATAGCCTCCCCTCGCAACTCGCTCCAACTCGCCCTCGCCGTACCTACCTCGGCGAAACCTTCCACCGTCTCGCTCCCTGCCGTACTCTCCACATGGATGGCGGGGCGGTAATCGCTCGCACGAGTTGCAGACAGATCCGTATAGGACATCGCCAGAGAGCTAATAATATCCATATCCGTCTCGCCGTCTGTCATTCCACCCCAGATATACCTCGTTTTAACCCCACGCTTCCCATCCGCGTAACAATCGACGACAAGGGAGGGAACGGCGGCGTACACTACCCCCAACTGGATGGGTTGGAGGATTGCATCCAACATGAGGCGCACGGATGCTGGAAAAGAATCCACAATGCGTCGCGCTAGGGAGTCGTAAGAGAATGCCCAATCCAAGACATTCCCATCGTCATCGCGTCTGGGATAGTCGAGATGAGTTGCATACGCAACGACGTAAACGAGTCCGCACGAGGTGTCGCCGCCACAACCGCCCGCCCCGCCGCACGGGCAGTCGGTGCTACACTCCGTCGAAGCGCATGTGCGCCCACCTCTGTCAACTGAGATGTAAACGACAATCTGCTCGGGTGACTCTGGGAGGATGTTGAGTGTACCATCCGTTACCTCCAGCTTCACCACGATGCCGCTCGGGCACGCCTCCTGTAAGTGTTTGGCAAAAGCGGCTTCCGTCATAACGCGGCGGGTTGTGATAATATCCACGTAGAGGGCGCGTAGCTCGTCTGTTGTGTAATAACGCACATCGTCGTATCCGAGGCGGTCTAACAGCTCTATCAACTCCACACGCGCCATCGTTGCGGGGTTGATCGCCGCCTCAAAGCAACTCGCCACATCCTCGAAAAGGCGATCTAGCACGGTAGAATACGCACGCGCCAGAGCGATGAAGTCTTCCGTATCCGCCCAATAGACGGGTATGTTCTCAGCGTATTTCGTTACAAGTGCCATTACTCTATCACTCCCACTTCGACAAAGCCCTGTCCCTTATGTACGAACATGGTGGAGGTGCCGCGTGAGTACATCCACGGGTTCTCGTTCGCGCGGAATACGGAGCTCGACTCCGTCATCGTGTAGGCGATGTCAAATATCATCCGCTTGAGGAGGTAGTTGTAATAGCCGATGCCGACGTTCACCAGCTCGGGGTGGTCTTTCTTCACGCCGTTGAGTGCGACAAGATGGTCGAATGGGCTGTACGTGTACCAATATCGCCCACCCTCAATCTTACCTCTGGTCGTGCGCGTGAACAATCCCTCGTCCCCCACTTTCTCAAGATAGGCGTCCGTCGCGGCGCATATCGCCTCGCCAAGCGCGGGTGTGTACTCCTTTCCTTCCTCCAACTCCAATCTAAAGTGGAAATCGATCGGGCGGGCGTCGGCGCCGACCACATGCACGTGGTGCCCGATGGGGATGTGCCCCATGCCGAACCCCCTTTCATCCTGTGGGTCGAGCCACTGGGCAAGGGCGGTGCGTTCCTCTTGCGTAGCACAACGCAACCTCCCCGCATCCTCTTTCCTAAAGTGTTGATGATAGGGTACGACGAAGACACGCCCACAGCAACGCGACAGCGGATAGACTTGCACGCCATAGAAAGATTGATTGCCTTCCTCGGCGTAGACGTTGAGGACGAGATCGACGTACTCCAGAAGACTGCCGCCAACCGCAACCTTTTGCGCACGGAGGATTCTCTCGCGCAAGCTATCATCCGACTCGACATCGCGCCCCGCCTCGTAGAGCGTACCAAACACAACACTCTCAAGCGCGGACAAATATCTTTCTGGCTCCAGCACGCCGCCCGTCGTCTCTTGAAAGTTACCATCCGTCTCGCTTTTGACGACCTTTTCTTCCACCGAGGTGATTATCCATCGAACGTTTGAGTTGTGGGAGCGCAACACATCTCCGACGAGGAGTGTGTCGTTGGGGGACTCCTCGCGCCACGTATCTACGTAGTGGTAGTAAGTGGGTAGAGACCCGCGTCTGGTGAGACCGAAGTTCGCCGCCCACGCATCCAAATCCTCACCCTTAGCGTAGAGTAGTTGGAATGCTTGGTAGAGGGTCGGAATGAGACCCGTGAGTAGGTCGCCATTGGCAACCGCCACGCTCGCAATCGCGTCATATAGGACAGAACCCTCGCGTTTATCCAACACGTCGCTTGAGACGTTAAGCATATCTTGCAGTAGAGTCCACTGCGTCACATCTTTTAGTTTGTCTAATGCACTTGCCATTTCTGTCCTCCTCACCTACACGAACTGTTTCACAAACGAGAACGACGTGGAGGCGTTAATCACTACGTTTATGACCATCCTATCCTCTTCCACGGCAGTGATAGTCGCGCGTGCCGACGCCACCCTATCATCCACCAACAACGCCTCTTCGAGCACGTGGGGTAGGTTGGAAATGCGCCACATCTCCGTCTGTTCATACACGTACTCCCAATCTACGCCATAATCCTCTGAGTATGCGCGTTCGGATTCCTTTTGTGTCTCCAGTCGCTTTTGGCAGGCAACCGCCAACGCATCGTCGTATTGCTGTAGAGGAGCGAAGCAGTTACCCCAATCCTGATAGGGATATGTTTCGGATGGATACGATGGTGCGGCTGTCTCCGCTATGTTCAATTCACTCGTCAATAGCAACATAGCCTTGTGCCTCCTTTTCTGGTGCGTTTGTCGGTGAGAGCGGGCAAAGCACCACGAAGTGGCGCGTGTTGACTTTGAGGACGAGCACGCTATCCCCATCTTTGACGCCACGCCACAATCGTATGCGGGGTAAGTCGTCGCTGATAGGGTGTCGGTGTTGTATATCCAAAGTGGTAATATCGGCTTGTGCTCCCACCGACTCCCGCCACGCTTCAAAAGCCGCCATGTACTCGTCATCCGATCCAAAGTCTGCACGCTTTGGCGGCGGCGCAACACCGAGCGGGACGAACACCACGGGCACACCCGCCTCTGTCATCGCCTCCCACTTGTATCCACCATCCACATCGCCCGTTTGCCCGCCGTGGGCGTGGGATGCGCGTTGCCACCCTTCCTCTGGGATGGATATGACGTAATCCCTGCACCACGGTGTGAAGTGGATGAGCGGGGCAGACAGGATGTACCCGTCAGATAAACGCACACTGTCATTGCCGACCATCACGCCGATGCTGATGTCGGACGCGCAGTTCTCCACAGCCCTCATGGCAATCGACCTCGACGCATCCAGCATTTTTTGTGCGAAATCCACTTCTCCCCTCCTACCACTTGAGATGTTTAGCTTGTGCGTATTCCTGCGAGAAATCCCACTTGTCGAACAACTGCTCGGACGAGGGCTTCTGCCAACGCGCACAAGTCACGGTCATCTTGTAACCCGCATCGTCGTAGTTATACGATATATCGTGCGTTACGTAAACACTTTCCATCAGCCTGATCACATCGGCGGGAAAAAGGTTGACAACGCCAACTATGTCGAAGCGCAAGTCGCCTGTGGGGTATTTCGTGACGGCGAGCATTTTATCCAAATCGCCCTCTCGAATGATGGCGTTGTTGCACACCTCCTGATACCTCAATATACCAAACCGCTCCATGAACGGCAAATCCTGCAATGTGTAGGCTTTGAGTGTGCCGCCAGAGTTGTTGGCAAAGACGCGCACCTCGTTGTACGTCTCGTTTTGGATGGACTGGGTGGCGGAGAAACTCGTCATCGCCTCGATTACGTCGAGTGTGACGCCCTGTTTATCCTCACCCTGCACCTCAATCAACTCCAATGCGGCGGGGTTCATCCGTATGGCGAAAAGTCGTCCGCCATAGTACATCGTCTCGTCGATCGCGTTCTGCAACAAGCTCATCGCCGTGGCGTTCGTCTCAACCCGCGGTTTCAACGCCACAGGGATGGTGGCGGGTCGCACGCAAGGTAGCGCGAGTTGGTCGCAAATGGAGGTGAACATGGCGTCCAACGTGGTCGGCTTGTTTTGAATCCAAACGAGCTGATTTTTGAGATACCACATGCTGTCGTTGATGGTGAAGTCGATATTCCACTCGTCTGGATAGGTCACTTCCATACACATACCCCAAAAGATACACTGCTCATCGAGGTAGATGTAAAACTGGTCTCCCAAGCCGATACCTCGTGCCACATCCTCGCTGTCCACTTGGATACGCAACTGGCAACTTCCGCCTTGCACCTTAAGGCTCTTGGAGAGTGAGAAGTTTTGGACGCATTCGGATAGGTCGCACCGCTGAGATGAACGCTGACTCACACTTGAACCGTACATCTGCAACGCCGTTGTCAAGCGCGGGCTTTCTTTCGAGGCGGCGGCTACCAACGCGTACTCGCCCTGTGACAACGTTTGCCCCGACGCCAACTTGGCGACAGCGCGGTAAAGTTCGGTATCCTCATCCACGTCGCCCGAGGCGAGGTAGTTTGCGGCGGCATCTGTGCCTTGTCGCACATTGCGTATGTAGGCGACTACCTTGCACACGGGGTTGACGCCTAGTGTGGAGGGTTTATCCCGCCGCCCGACCTTTTCCCCATCCGCAATGGATTGGGCATTGGCGGCGGCAAGTAAAGCCTGTTTTTGTGCCGAAGCGAAATCAATACCGATCATACCCTTACTTCCCTCCTTCTAGGACGATTGCGCGAATCCGCTTCTCGCCCGTCGTCGTTGCGTTGGGGGTCGCGTCGCCCCTCGCGGCTGACGATGCGGCGGCGGCAGATTGTGCCTCCAGCGCCGCGGCATCTTTTCTCTCCACGTTGAGTCCTGCCACCTTCTTATCCTCCTCGATGGCCACCGTCTTGAGGTAGTACTTGTAAGAGGCTTTGATGGTGTTCTCTTTCGGGGTGAGCCAACTTTGGCTCTTGGTGTACACCATATCTCTATCCCGACCGCCCGTCGGACGCAACTTGTACATCGTCTTGTAAATCACTTTGGGCGAGAATACGAACTCGACGGTGTAATCGATCGTGTGACCGCCCGCGTCGATCCGCGTCACGGTTGTCTTTGTGCGGGACGCGGGTGCGTGGGTGAAGTCGCTACGAGATGACAACTTGTCGCACCACGCGTCCCACCACAAGTGGCTCTCTCTCACCCATCCCGCCCGCTTACTCTTTTGGGCGACGGATTGACTGCCGAGTGAGGCGCCGCCTTCTTTCGGCATGGACATATCCGCACCCAACGTGACGTTGACTTTGCGCACAAAGGCGTTAGGGCGTTTCTTACCGTTGCCGATAACTTTATCCAACGCCTTTTCCGCATACGCGCCGATTTGCGGTTTCAGTTGCGAGGCGATAATCTTCGCGCCGTACGGGTCGAGTTGTCCTTGGCCAGAGACAATGGCCGTGAGGTTGACGGTCATGGTGTAGCCACTCGCACTCGCGCCCAGGAACGTCACGTTCATAGGCTCGCTGGTGTGTGGTTTGAATCCGGACATTACCATATCCTTAGACGCTAGCTCTTTCCAATTCGTAGCGGCTGTCTTCAATATCTTTTTCAGGTCGGCGAGATTCTTGTACCCGAACTCCAGCCCCGTCGGTGTAGTGGCGTATCCACCTATGTCGTCGGCATACACCCGACCCAACTCCACACATCTGTCGTCGTAACTACCAAAGGCGAGAAGATGGACGCCGCCACCCTCCACCTTTTTCTTCGGCGGCTCGTTCTCCTCCGTGGCGTTGACAACGACCTCGCCCAATATGACTTTCGGCTCTTTCCATTCAATCAAGTCTAGTACAAAGTCGATGTCGTCGTGGGGTAGTAGCTTGTATT
This sequence comes from Bacteroidales bacterium, assembly GCA_004552385.1. GTDB lineage: Bacteria > Bacteroidota > Bacteroidia > Bacteroidales > Marinilabiliaceae > W3P20-009. Next base: position 16,285 of record SFOL01000021.1, read on the forward strand.
CCCAATGGCGAATGCACCAATCCGTGCACATGTGTTTGAGGCGCAGGTGCGGTGTGTCCTCATGCCACATCTTCAACGGTTGTTTGTTCTGCATGAGTAGATTGATGTAGTCGATCCAATCTTGTTGCGAGTAGCCGTCATCGCCGTCCCATCTCTGGTGGAACACCCGCTCGAATAGGTGTGCGGGCAAATACGATTCGATGCGCGTGTGCCACAGTTTTGGCAAGTTGCGCTGCAACATGCCGCCCTTAGCGATACCGTAGACCTCCGCGTGTTCGGCATCCCGCTCGTGCGTTAAGGATTTCGGTGAGACTGGGATGTGAATCTTCCATCCAAACGCCTCGTACTGTTTGCGCAAGTTAGTTGGTATGTTGTTGTCATACGGCTCTAACACGAGCCAGCTGTGTGTGTTCGCTCCCATATCTCTTTATCCTCTCCTCTAGTACGCATATCCCGCAACCGCGCTTGCAGTCGCAACCTCAAGTCGCTTCATTACTTCATCCAAATCCGCACCGCTCTTGATACTACCAACATTGGCGACGATGTTGGGGCGCACGTTCGTGATGCGGTTGACGACGGCGCGACCCGCCACCTGCTTGAGAAGGGCAATCTGCACCTCTGTCGCCTTCGCCGTGTTATGTTTTATGGCGGCAGTATTGGCGGCCGTTTGCACCGCCGCACTCAACGCCACATTGTCGGACGCCAACGGTTCGGCTTCGGGGTTCTTATCTCCAGACTTCCATTTAGCCAAAGCGTCTAAGAGATCGACTGCGCCAGTAGACATCTGATTGACGATATCTTGAGCATTGGATATTCTACCGCGCAGTTCTTTGTACACATACGACCTCGCGTCGGACTGCAACGTTTTCATCTGCGCTCGTAGAAAGTCGTTTCTATCACCCGAAAAGAAGCCGTAATTGTCAAACAACCCCTGCATCTCGGATTCACTGGTGTACGCCTTGTTGTTTGGATTGAACACAACTGCCATGTGCATACCAGCATCGGAGTATCTGTCTGTAACAACATCGCCAGGTTTCCTAGCCCGTTTCGTATCTGGAATCGCTCTGTAATAACGTGGATCAGCTAATTTAAGGGCTTGCTCATCCGTCCATCCGTGCTGGCGTTGGATATCCTTCATCGTTACAGGTACCAGCTCGCCAGGTGTAATCGCGTCAATAGCCTGCATAGCATAGGTCAGCGCGGTGACGAACCCATTGAGGGCGGAAATGCAAACCTTCGCCCCCGCCGCAAGTCCTAGCCCCAACGCGCCGACGGCGTTGACGCACGTCTCGATCGCGCCACGCAACCCGCCTTGTCCGTCAATCACGTGCATCAGGCGGGTTTCAATCCAATTCTTAATGTCATCACCCAACGTGCTGTCGGCGATGGCACCTGTTATGCTAGTCAGGAGGTCGCCAATCCCGCCATTCCCAGCGGCAGACGCGCCGCCGATAAGCGGGAGAAGAGCGCGTCCGATATCCGACTTCATAATCTCGCCAACATCCGCCCAAGTGCGTGCTGTTTTGCGGAACAGGTTGTCTAAGTTTTTCGTCAACTCAGTGGAGAGTAGACCCGAGATGAGGCGTTCCGCCGTCAAGCCTTTGTTTCTATCCCCACGCCCCTCATCCAACTTCGTGTACAAGTCGCCGCGACCTTTCAATCCAAAGACGCCACGTGCCAACAAGTCTGCAAAAGCACCCGAGCGGTTGAGAATTGGCTTGATGTCTTGCATATCGAGCTTGCCTTTACCGATACCCTGCAAGACCTGAATCATAACACCCTTGAAATCCGCCTCGCTCGTACCCGCCAACTTTTGCATACGGGACAAGTTCTCGTACATGGTGATGACTTGATCCATGTTGGAGATGAGTTGGCGTCCGCTTGCGTCCGTGGCGGATGCGACTGCGTTGGCGAGCTCCATCACACCAGACGACCACGTAGATGTGCTTTGGCGCAACCCTCTACCCCTCACATACGCCATATCCTCAAATTGTTGGAACGAGCGTTCACCACGGAGGTTTTCCGGCAGAGCGAAGTTGTAGAGGTTTTGTCGGTTGGTGTACTCATCCGACGTTTTCATCAATGCGCGGGCGCCCATAGCGGTGGCGCCGATGCCGACGGCGGTGAACATCGCGCCGAATCTGGCGAGCGTCATCCACGCCCTAAACGCCTTCATCACGCCCTCGAAGATAGCCATAGCCAAGTTCACCTTGTTAAACTTGAACATCTTACCGAAGTCGGAACCCGCTTGTCCCGCGGCTGATTTCACACCTTTGAAGAAGCCCTGCGACGTGTCGATCGGTCGGCCTGTAAGGCTGTACATGAACGCATCCCTGTTGACCTCCCATCTATGCGCACGCAACTCTTGCGCTTGCACCTTTTTGCGCAGTCGGGTGCGGTGTGCGGCGGCGGATTGCTCCGATAGCAATCCCTCTCGCTGTAACGCATCTACATTCTCTTCCAGCTTTATGTTCGCGCGTGCGCGTCTGGCCGCCCGCTCCAACTCGCCTGCAAGCTGATTGTACTTCGTCGCCGTTCTAATGTCGCGCGCCGCTCGTGTAAATTCGCCTACACGCGCACTCTCCTCCGTGCCAGATACCATCCCCAAAATGCGCTGGGCTTTCATCGCTTTGGCGTACTCGCGCACAAGCCCCGAGGAGTCGAACTTACCCTGAATCCCGCGTTTGAGTAGGCCTTTGCCGCTCATCACGTCGTCGAATACTTGTCGGCTCTTGTCAGTCGCTTTGGTGAGGCTATCGACGCGACGGCTCGCTTGTTCTGTCGCGCGAATGAGGTGTTTGAGCTGCGGACGCTCTTTCGTGTAGTCGTAAAAGGTTCGCCCCGTATCCGTGGTGACGCCTTTCTCGGTAGCCATATCCGTGTAACGGTTGATGAGGCTAGCGTCCACACCGACCCGTCTCGCACGTTGTATCCAATCCTCCACGTTACCTTTACCCGACGTGAGGAGTGAGCCGTCGAGATATGTGCCGTATCCCGAACGCGGATTTTGCGCATCGAGGGATTTGTACCGAGACATAATGCGGGAGTAGCGGCGCTGGAGAGCGGCGGCATCGACCGCCTGTGGGTCGAAATTCTCGATAAAGGCCATATCCTGTTTCGACCCGATCGACTTCGCCATCGTGTACATATCGCGGCGCATTTTCGGATCGATGACAGACAGCCCGTCGTAGGTACCCATGCCGTATGGGTCGAGCCTGGCCGCCTCCATCCGTCTCGCTTTGTCGAGCGTGCGTTCCGCCACACCCATCTGCTTGTCCAACTTCCACAACGCCGCGTTGCGGGCGGCTGGTGTGTCCTGTAGGAGAGCTGAGTTCATCGCGCGACCGAACGCATCCATCTGGTTTTTCGAGAGATTGATGTTTGTGTTAATCGGCTCGCCCGTGCTCAAACGCGACACCGCGTTTTTCGACCGTAACGCCGCGGCGCGGTCGGCGATCAGCTTGGTCAGATGGTCGGTATCCTTAATCTCCGTCACGGCATTGGCGGCCAACTCGCTCGACCTATAACCTTGATACGAGTGCTTTTTACGATTGAACATCAATCCCAGAGAGCCCTGTGGCGGTTGTGATGTGCGTGTTGGCGTATGGAACGGCTCCGTCTGTCCAACATACGGCACTCGCCGCCCACCATCCGCACCTGCACTCGCGACGACTGTGGCCGCTGTCGTAGCGATTGGGCTACCAGCAACCTCTGCCGCGGCTTGCGCTGCGCGTGCCGCTTGAGCGGCTTGGGCGACTCGACCAGCCTCGCGCATCTCTTTGATCCACGCGGGTATCTCAAACTCTGGTATAGCCGACGGTTTGAACCCTGCGGGAGGTGTGTGGGCTTTCTTTCTGAGAAAACCATCCATCTCCACGCGCATCGCCTCATCCCAGCGACGTTGGCGTAAATTGTAGATGTAGGCACGTGCCGCATCGTCGAAATTCGCGGGCGTGACGTTGTTATACTGCAAGTAACGTTGGAAGTCGTAACCCTCGGGTTGGAAACGCGATCGGCGTGCCTCAAGTCCAGTTCCCAACCCGTGCGGCACGCCTAAGTGTTCGCCATATCGACGCAGGCGATCCATGTGGGCGACTCGCTCAGTTCGGCTACCGTCGTGCTTCCTGTAAGATAATTGTTGGTATACGTCGGATATCTTCCCGCGATTGAAGGGTAGGGCGACATCTAGAGGCACGTCGAACGAGTACTTCGACGCCCACTGCGGTATGGATGGACGTATAAACTCACTAACCTCAGCACGCTTCTGTAGTGCGCGTTTGGCGACACCGCTACGGTATGAGATGTTGCCCCTAAAGGTGCGCCCTCGCACGGGCTTGCTCAACGTCGCCGCTTGGCGGGATCGAGCCGCAAACCGATCTAATGCCCTATATGCGCGTTGGGCGTCTTTGTTGCGTTTCGAGATGAACGCCTCGCGCTTGCGGCGCAATTTCTCTGCGGCATTGGCCGCCGCCGCATTTGAGACAGCGACCGCTTGTTCTGGCGGCAATCCTGTGGCGCGTGCTACTTTACCCGCATCGACGTTTGTGCCGTTGGGGGCGGGCTGAACGGCGGCTTTGAGACTACCACTGCCGCCCGTTCCTTTGCCTTTTGCTTTATCCGCCTCTTTTTTGGAGGCTCTGCTCTCAGCTTCGAGGATATATAGCTCTAGGCGTTTTTGCGTTGTAAATCCGCGTGTTGAATCACCGACCATATCGCTACCTTCCGTATCAATGCGGCGTGGATGCCGCCGCTATATCTTTGCCATACTTCTCGGCTATTGCCATCACTGTTGCTAGCTCCCAATTCTCCATCTTCAACACTTCGGATGGCTTCCAGTGGAACTGCGTCAAGCAAACATATAGCACAGTCGCATCGAGATAGCGACGTTTAAGGCGGTGCTCTATTAAATTATGGACTTTCTCGAAACTCTACCCCAGTCGTGCCGAATCCGCTGATATCCTCAATTCTCGCGCGGATGTCACGCAAGATGAACGGTTCTGGGAAGATGCGTTCTATAACTTCGCGCGCGTTGCCTACGCCTAAAGCGCGTTGCAACTCTGGGTTCTGGAGATTGGGATCGACCAAACATTCGCCGATGACTTCAAACATGAATTGGGTTTGGTCTGTCGTGCCGTCAGCCGAGGCGCATTGGTCAACAAGGTCGTAAAAGCGTCGCGTGGTGATGGGGCGGATGGTGAGCTCTTTATCGTCGTACCAATAGGCTTCTCGCGTCGGAGGCGTGGGCGGCAACTTGATGGTGTGCGTTCGCTCCGAAATGGCTTTGGCTTTGGATACTTCGGTCGAAATAAGACTCTCTAATTCTGATAACATGTCACTCTCTCTTCTCTTATGGGGTTGGTGGGTGTGTAAGTGCTGGCGGCGGTTACGCGCGAACGAAGGTTTGTAACTACGGAGTCCCGCCAGCCTTACGCCACCCCTTATACCCTACTCGTTAAGGATATGCAACGAAATCTTCGTTAATGTTGTACTCGTCGAACGTGAATCCCATCTCTTCGGACAAGATGCCGTTTTCGGTGTTCAACATCCCCAAGATGTGTTGGTCGATGAGGCAGTCGTACAACGTGACGTTGCGTCGCCCACGCGTACTTTCTGGGTCGTACATCTCGAACGTAATGGTGAAATACAAGCCGTGGTGCGTGTTGATATACGAGCGAATCATCGTCGAATAATCGCGAACGCCTGTGTAAATCTCAAACGAACCCGACCCGCGAGCCGCGACGCATTTGTGCTTGCACATAACGTCGTTGATGAGCATAACATCCTCTTTGACCATCTCGACGGTCGCGCTGATGTTACGCAACTCAAAGATTCGACGCATACGACCGTTTATCTCGATGTATGCCGTACCCAAATTACTATTCAATACGTCGCGTCCACGGATGACGTTGTTCGACGTGACAGTTTTAACTAATGGCATATCTTACCTCCTAATGGATTAGAGAATGAGATTGACGTATACGAGTTCGGCACTGTCGATGAATTGAAGCGGAATGGTCATAATGACTTCATCCGACTTCTCGCCAGCCGCCACGATGATGTCGTCCGATTCGTATTGCTCGATGCCGTGACCCGCCACAAATTCGTTCAAGACCTCGCACACCTTCGATTTCCAAAGCAATCGCCCCGTCTCGTCGTTGTGGACTTTGCCCGCGTATTGGGTTTCCCACAAGGAACGTAGCGTGTTGCGCAACGTTTCGACAAGGCGAACGGCTCTGTTCTTACCAAGTTGGGCGGGTATGGAGCTATTTTTCGCACGGGTGTTGATATCTTTGCAGATGCACAACGCGCCGTCTATCCGCTTCATAATGGCCATAATGCCGCTCTCAATCGCCGTCTCAAGATCCTCGTCGGACAACGCCTCATCCAACGCACCGTCGAGCCCAAACGTGCTCATCGTGGTGGATTCATTCCAGCTCGCGCCCGCTTCGACACATGCAAGAGCGAATGCCGTGAGTGACGCATCCCCATCTACCGTGTTGACGCAGAGGGAGAGGTACATGTTGTCGGGTGCGCTGTCGGGCAACGCGTTCTTGTCAACGAAGAGACAACGGGCATAACGTCCACGCTTGTCGCAACGGTCGGCAATCCACGCGGAGATTTGTTGGCGCATTTCGCCTGAGAGGGGGATTGTCCGCGGCAAATCCGACATCGGGTTGAGAATATCGGTATCGACGCTTGGATCGGCGTCAAGTGTGAAGAATTTGTTACTGCGGACTTTAGCCTTATCAGACTCGACGAGATTCTGCCACTTAAAGCCATCTTTATCAAGCGTGACGATTGTCTCCCACACCGGGCTCAGCGCCGTGTTATCGAGGGTGCCGGATATAACAATCGTGCTCGACGCGCCTTGTGACAACTTCACAGCTACCTTGTTGCCAGCCGCACCATCGGGTGTAGCTGTAATCGATCCCCATCCCCACAACGTGCCTGTCGCTTTCTTGCCTGCGCCTACCGCACCGCCAGCTGCCGTACCATCCGATCCGCCTGTGAGGTTGACAGTCCCAAAGTCGCTGTGCGCCGAAACATCAGCGTTGGCGG
>SFOL01000022.1 GCA_004552385.1 Bacteroidales bacterium
AACAAATGCTGCTTAGCCGTTAAGGGCCGAGGCTCCGCTGACAATCTCAATGAGCTCGTTGGTAATAGCACTCTGACGCGCCTTATTGTATTGCAGCTGGAGCTCGGAAAGAAGCTCACTCGCATTGTCAGTAGCTTTGTGCATGGACGTCATTCGGGCACCATGCTCAGAGGCGAGAGACTCCTTGACTACCGCCAAGAAATGAGTCCTTATAGCCTGCGGGATGAGGTCGGCAAGAACCTCTTCTTTGCTTGGCTCGACGATGAAATCGAGCATGGCAGAGTTGTCAGCCTCGTCGGCAGCGGGCATGACGAGCGGGAGGAGCTGCGCGACGCGCACATTTTGCACAGCAGCGTTCACAAACTCATTATAAATGAGGAGGACCTTGGTGTACTCCTTGGCCTCGAAACGCTTCGTTACATCATCGGCAACCGAGTAGACCTTAGAAAGGCTGAAGTCGTCAAAAAATCCCTCAGCGTCATGGACAGTGACTTGCACTTTGCGAGACCTGACAGCTTTGGCGACCTGCTTGCCGATGGTTAGAATCTCCACCTTGCCCTCGGAAGCCTCCTTTGCGAGCTCGCCGGCAACCATAGTCTCGACCTGCTTGACAACATTGGAGTTGAAAGCTCCCGCGAGCCCCTTGTCAGAGGCAACGGCGACGAGGAGAACCTTGCCGCCTTTTGCCGACGAGCGGAAAGCCGGGTAGTTCAGCTCGACGTTAGGCACAGAAGAGCCGAGGAACGATATAATTTGAGCGAGTTTGGATTCGAAAGGCCTAACCTTGGCTACCTCATTCTGAGCCTTCTTGAGCTTGGCGGCCGACACCATCTTCATGGCGCTGGTCACCTGCATGGTGGAAGAGACAGAGTGGATGCGGTTTCGAATATCTTTAAGATTTGCCATCAGCCTACCCTCCTAAAAATTAAGCGAAACGTTTAGAGACTTCCGCAGCCGTGGCGCGGATGACCGAGGTGGCTGCATCATCAATCTTGCCAGAGGCGAGGAGGTCGAGGACGTCCTTGTGGTTGATCTGCATCTCGTCAAGGAACTCGCTTTCGAACTGCTGCACCTTCTCGCGAGGTACGTTGCGCAGGAGGCCGTTGGTTCCGCAGTAGATGATGGCAATCTGCTTGTCGACGGTATAAGGAGTGTGGAGAGGCTGCTTAAGAATCTCGACATTCTTGCGACCCTTGTCGAGGACGGCCATGGTAGCCGGGTCGAGGTCAGATCCGAACTTGGAGAACGCCTCGAGCTCGCGGAACTGCGCCTGATCGAGCTTAAGGGTTCCTGCCACCTTCTTCATACTCTTGATTTGAGCCGAACCGCCGACACGCGACACAGAAATGCCGACGTTGATGGCAGGGCGCACACCCGCGTTGAAGAGGTTGCTCTCGAGGTAGATCTGGCCGTCGGTGATAGAGATCACGTTGGTCGGGATATAAGCCGCGACATCGCCGGCCTGAGTCTCAATGATAGGCAAAGCGGTGAGCGAGCCACCACCCTTGACTATGGGCTTGATGTCCTCGGGGAGGTCATTCATCTGCGCCGCGAGCTGGTCGTTCTCGACAATCTTTGCCGCACGCTCCAAGAGTCTGGAGTGGAGATAGAAGACATCGCCAGGGTACGCCTCGCGTCCGGGCGGGCGACGGAGGAGGAGGCTGACTTCACGGTAAGAGACGGCCTGCTTGGAGAGGTCGTCATAGACGATGAGCGCGTGCCTGCCCGAGTCGCGGAAATACTCGCCGATGGCAGCACCGGCGAGCGGCGAGAAGTATTGCATGGCAGGGGTGTCGGCCGCTGTGGCGGATACGACGATCGTGTATGCCATTGCGCCGTGCTTCTCAAGGGTAGAGACAATTTGCGCCACGGTTGAGGCCTTTTGACCTGTCGCGACGTAAATGCAATAGACAGGCTCACCCGCTTCATAGAAACTCTTCTGGTTAAGAATGGTATCTACGGCAATTGAGGTCTTGCCAGTCTGGCGGTCGCCGATGATAAGCTCACGCTGGCCACGACCGATGGGAATCATAGAGTCGATAGCCTTGATGCCAGTCTGAAGCGGCCTCTTGACCGGCTGCCTGAAGAGCACCTGCGGAGCTTTGCGCTCGAGGGGCATCTCGTAAAGCTTGCCACCGATGGCGCCCTTGCCGTCGATAGGCTCACCGAGAGTGTTGACCACGCGGCCGACCATCTCGTCGCCTACTCTGATAGAGGCGATACGCCCAGTGCGCTTAACAGTGTCGCCCTCCTTGACCTCGTCGGCATTGTTCATAAGGACGATTCCGACGCTGTCCTGGTCGAGGTTAAGGACGACGCCCATAGCCTTACCCACCTCGACGAGCTCATTGCTCTCGACGTTGGCGAGGCCGAAAGCCGTGGCGATGCCATCGCCGACGGTAAGGACGGTGCCCACCTCTTCCAGCTTAGAGGAAGCGTCGAACTTTTCAAGCTGCTGCTTGAGGAGGCTCGACACCTCCGAGGCTTTTATTTTTTCCATGCGCTGTGTTCGTTAGAATAAAAAGAAATCATGCCGTCAACTGCCTCTCGAGTTCACTGAGTTTGCTCGATACAGAGCCGTCGAGCTGCATCCCGTCGATGGTGAGTACGACACCTCCTATGATTCGGGGGTCGACCTTGAAGGTCGCGTCGACCGAAGAGACCTTGCGCCCTGTTTTCTCGACCTTGCCGGACACGAGCGAGACGAAACGACCCTGCTGCTCGGGTGTAAGCTCTCGGGCTGTGACCACGGTGGCGGTGCAGATGTCGCGCTCGCGCTTGTAGAGCATCTCGAAGACGAGCAGGATGGAGTTGACGTAGCCGATTCGCTCCTTGTCGACCAGGAAAGTGAGGAACTGGAGCATCTCGGCGGAGACGTTGGCTTCGAAGGTTGCCTTGACAAGCTCTCTTTTCTCAGAGGGCTTGTGGAGTGGCGAATCGAAGAAACGTTGGGCGGCGGGCTGCTCCGCCAGGGCCTGACGCACGAGTGCGGCGTCGGCATAGACGTCGTCAAGCTTGCCGCGGTCGGCGGCAAAATCGTGCAACACCGTGGCGTAGCGCCTTGCAATCAGTCCTGCGTCCATTTGACTCAATTAATTAAAGTTACTCTCCTGGAGGTATTTCTCAATGAGCTGCTCCTGACGGTCATTGTCTTGGAGGTTGCTCTCAATGAGCTTACCGGCGATTTGGACGGAGAGGGCAGCCACTTGCTTCTTGAGCTCGTCGATGGCGCCCGCCTTCTCCCTCTCAATTTGCGCTCTTGCTTGCTCAATGAGCTTGTCACCCTCCTCTTGAGAGAGTTTGCGTGCTTCGTCCAACATGTGCTGGACTTTCTCGCGTGCCTCTTTGAGGATGGCGTCGCGCTCAGCCCGGGTCTCGGCCTCAATTTGGGCCTTTTGAGCCTCGATGCGCGCGTACTCCTGCTGAGCCTCTTTAGCCTTGGCGAGGGACGACGTGATCTCGTCCTCACGCTCCTTGAGCATACCGAGGATAGGCTTCCATGCGAACTTAGTGAGCAGAGCAAGGACCACCAGGAAGGTGAGACCTGACCATATTACCAGGCCAGGCTCAGGATTAAGAAGTCCATCCATAGTGATTCTCTGTATTTAAGGATACGGATACGGCTTTAGCCTACGATGAAAGAGATAACGATGGCGAAGAGGCCAGCGCCCTCGACCATACCAGCCGCGATAAGCATAGCGCTCTGGATCTTGTTAGCCATCTCCGGCTGACGAGCCATAGCGTCGACTGCCTTACCGCCAACGAGGCCGATGCCGATACCGATACCAATAACGATCAGTCCAAGACCGATTGCGACCAAAGTTCCAGTCATAATAATCGAATTTTAGTTGTTGTTGTTATTTTATGTTATGTATTAGCAAAATCAAATAGAGAAGTGCTTCACGGAAGATTGCCAACACTACTCGTCATGACCCGCATTGACAGCGAGGCTGATGTAGAGGGCAGAGAGAACCGTGAAGATGTAGGCTTGGAGCGCGCCGAAGATGAGCTCGAGGGTGAAGACCATCAAACCGAGGAGCACGGAGATGGGCGCGATGGCCACCGTGCCAAGAATAAAGATGAGCGAGAATATGCTGATGACGATGATGTGGCCACCAGTGATGTTGGCGAAAAGACGGATGAGGAGCGTGAAAGGCCTCGTGAACATCGTTATGATCTCGATGGGGACCAGGATGAACTTCATGAGTAACGGCACGCCGGGCACGGTGAACGTGTGTATCCAATAATGCTTATTGGCGCAGAAATGCGTGACGACGAACGTGAACACCGCGAGGATGGCAGTGAAGGCTATGTTGCCCGAAAGGTTAGACGAGCCCGGGAAGAACGGGACCAAGCCTACGAGGTTGTTGAACCAGATGAAGAAGAAAAGCGTCAGCAGGAACGGTGTGAACTTGGCACCTTTCGCCCCGATCTGCTCATCAGCAATGTCCTTGACAAACGTGACGAGATACTCGGCCGCGTTAGCCGCCCCATGCGGGATGCCGCCGGACTTCTTGATAGAGCGTGCCGCCCCGCCGAAGACGAGAAGCAGGATAACGCCGCAGAGGAATCCGGAAAGGACGTTGCGCGTGAGGGAGAAGTCAAACACATCATCGTGCGAGCCGTTGGCGCAGAGCTTGTCATGAGCGTTAAGGGTGTAAGAGACCCCGTTCTTCTCAACAGCCTCGCCCCCGTCTAATGACGAGGACAAGCAGAAGAGGAAGTCGCCGTTGGCAGTGTTATACGCCATGACGGGCAGTGGGATGTCAATTGACTTTTTGCCGTCGTCCCAGGCGAAGACATTCCAATGGTGCGAGTCGCTTATGTGGTGGCTAATGACCTCGACGACATTAATACCCTCTTTTTCAGGAGCGTCAGCAACGGCCGTGTCGGCCGCCTCTCCTTTAGAAGCTTCGCCGCCCTGCGCTAACACAGGCGCGCAAACCATGGCGAAAGCCATGCAAGCTGTAGTGAATATCTTTGACATAGAAAGAATTCTCGATCTTATATGTTGTCTTAGTTGTTTTTACCTGCGCAAGAAGCGAGAAGACGAGAGTGCGCTCGCAAGCCGGACGGCAAGAAAAACGAAGCAGAGCGAGAAAGCCGCAACAACATCGGCATCGCGAAACGGCGACAACGCAAGAGAGACCGCCGTCACGTCGGCAGCAAGGGAAAGCCCCTCAGCAAGCACAAGCGCACCGATAATGTTTCCGTCTTCAGACCTTCGGAAGGCAGCTATGAGCGAGCAGCACTTGAACGCTTCGACAGCCACCATAGCCGCGGCGCAGAGAATCGCACCGACAGGCAAGACTGACACCGCGCAACCGACCGCCATCACAGTCAAGCAAAAAGCCCCGACGGACGCCAAGGCGGACAACCCGCGCAGCACGCTTACTTCTTAGGTTCTGCAACCGGAGCGTGCGAGGCCCCGTTCTTGTCGGCCATAAGGCAGGATCCGATGAACTTGGCTCCAGGCTCAATGCTGAGCTTGTTGACATTCATCTCGCCCTTGAAATAAGACGACGCCTTGAGCGAGAGGATCTCGCCGACCTCCATCTTCCCCTCAAAAGAGCCTGCGATCTCAGCACTCACGCACTTTATAGTGCCTTTGATGCTGCCGCCCGGGCCGAGGACCAGCTTACCTTGAGACTTGATAGTTCCCTCAATGACGCCGTCAACCCTAAGATCCCCATTAGTCTCAATGTCGCCGACGAACTTGGTGCCGGCGCCGATTATATTAGGCAACTTGTTCTCTGCCTCAAAATTCTTACTCATTCCTATGGACATACCTTAAAATTATCAGTCTGGCAAGAGGCGGAAGCCTTCTTTTTTAGCCTTAACAAATATATGAAAAAACAATCCGAATGACAAACGCACCAATTGAAATGAAGCATATTTTTCACCCATAGGTGCACATTTGTGAACGATTTCGGAAAGCGAATGTAACAAAAATGCTATTGGCGCGCTGTTAAAAAAAATATTATTGGCGCGTCTGCCCGTCTCCTCGTATAAGCCACTTGTAGGAAGTGAGCTCTTTTAGCCCCATAGGCCCACGGGCGTGCATCTTCTGCGTGCTGATGCCAATCTCCGCGCCAAGGCCGAACTGCGCCCCATCGGTGAACGCAGTGCTGGCGTTGACGTAGCAGCACGCGGCGTCGACCTCGCTGAGGAAACGTTCGGCCGCCTCTTGACTCTCAGTCACGATGGCCTCGGAGTGCTTCAGGCTGTGATCGTAGATATATTGGAGAGCCTCGTCGATGTCATTGACCGTGACGATGGCGAGCTTGAGCGCAAGGTATTCCATCCCGTAGTCGTCGGGCTGAATGTGTAGGAGCATCTCCTTGGGATAACGCCCGTCAAGAGCATCATAGGCCCTTCCGTCAGCCCTCAGCTCAACGCCTTTCTCCGCCAGTGGCTGGCAAAGGGCGGCGAGATCGGGGAGTCGGTCTTTGTGAATGAGTACGCAGTCGAGCGCGTTGCAGACCGATATGCGCCTCGTCTTGGCATTACAGATGACGGCCTTCCCTTTCTGAAGGTCACCGTCTTTGTCGAAGTAGGTGTGCACTACGCTTGCGCCGGTCTCGATGACCGGGATTTTGGCGTTCTGGCGAACGCTGTCGATGAGCCTCTTGGAGCCTCTCGGGATGAGGAGGTCAACGTATCCGACAGCGTTCATCAGCTCGTTGGCCGAGTCGTGGCCATCAGGCAGGAGCTGGACGAGGTCGGGATCGAGCCCCTGGCCTTTCAGAACGTCATGGACGACGCCGACAAGCGCGACATTACTCTGGTGGGCGTCGCTGCCGCCCTTGAGCACAACCGCGTTGCCGGAGCGGAGCCCGATGGAGACGACATCAATGGTGACATTGGGGCGCGCCTCATAGATTACGCCGATGACTCCCATAGGGACACGAACGCGACTGATACGCAAGCCGTTGGGTCGCGTCACCTCGTCGATCACCTCGCCGCAGGGCGCGGGCAGCATGGCAACGTTGCGCGTATCTGACGCGATGGCCGCGATTCGGGCGGGATCGAGCTTCAGGCGGTCGTAACGATAATCGGACGGGTCCAACTTGGACAGGTCGGCAGCGTTTGCCGCGACAATGGCATCCGTATTTCTCTCGAGCGCGTCCGCGAGCGCGACAAGGAAGTCGGCGGTCTGACGCGGGGAGACTCGCGACATGGAGCGTGAGGCCCTCTTGACTGACTCAAACTGACTGTTCAAAGCGAAGAATGTTATTTTATAATGGCGACGTTAAGATGGCAAGGCGAGGTGGCTACTCGCTCACCTTGGGATATACGTAAAGATAGTCGTAGTGCACGAGCGGCTTCTGCTTGGCGGCGAAAGCCTGCTTTACGGCCGTGTCTTTGTCCATGGCCGCGCGTCCGACGCCTACAGTCGCCCCATCGGGGCCAACGATGAGGACGATATCGTCCTTGCGGAAGTCTCCCTCGAACTCTCTGACGCCCACCGGGAGCAGGCTTGAGACGTGGCTTGGGGAGACGAGCGCGTCGGCCGCGCCTTGGTTGACAATGATGCGGGCAGTTGCGAAGCCGTCGGAGTAGGCAATCCACTTTTTGACGGCGGTGCTCTTCTGGCCTGCCGCGAAATGAGTGCGTACGAGCGAGGCGTCGTCCGCCACGACGCGCGAGATGACATCGGGCGTGGCGCCATTGGCGATGTAGACGTCGATGCCGGCCTGCGCGGTCTTCTGGGCCATGCGGCACTTGGTGACCATCCCGCCTCGGCCGAAATCGGACTTAGAGGCCCTGACATAGCGCGAGACGCTCATGCCGTCGGCCACCTCGGTTATGACCTTAGAGGACGGGTCTGACGGGTCGCCGTCAAAAATGCCATCAATGTTGCTGAGAATGATAAGGCGGTCGCAGTCCATCATAGACGCCACGAGGCCCGAGAGCTCGTCATTATCAGTGAACATGAGGCCTGCGAGCGAGACGGCGTCATTCTCGTTGACCACGGGTATGACGTCATTCTGCCACAGTGTCTCGAAGCAGTTCTTCATGTTGAGGTAATGTGTTCGAGTGCCGAGATCCTGCTTGGTGACGAGGAGCTGCCCAATCTTCATGCCCTGCTGGTCGAAAAGCTGCTTATACTGGTCGATGAGCTTAACTTGCCCGACAGAAGAGAGTAGCTGCCTCTGCGCGACAGGGTTGAGGTCGGCGAATCCGCTTATGACACCGCGGCCCGCGGCCACGGCTCCAGAGGAGACGAGTATGACCTTATGGCCAGCAGCCCTCAAGCCGGCGATCTGCGCAACGAGGCTCTCCATACGGGCCACATTGAGCATACGGTCGGCGCCCGTCAGGACGTTGGAGCCCACCTTGATGGTAATTCTGAGCATTACTCTGATATGACGCTAAATGTTACTTTACAATCTTGTTATAAGACCCCATCATGCCCTCCATGACGGCGTGTGTGAAGCCGGCGTGCTCCATCGCATTGATGCCGGCGATAGTGACGCCCTTAGGTGTGCACACCTTGTCGATCTCGACTTCGGGGTGAGAACGGTTGGTGAGTATGAGCTGCGCCGCTCCTTTGACGGTCTGGGCGATGACCTCGGCGGCCACGTCTGCCTTAAGACCCATCTCGATGGCACTCTCCTGACAGGCGCGGATGTAGCGCAAGGCATGGGCTATGCCGCATGAGGCCAGTGCGGTGAGCGCGGGCATCTGAGCCTCGTCGACGACAAGTGCGAGCCCCAGCGCGGAGAATATCTTGACCACAGCCTGCACCTGTTCGGGAGAGGCAGACGGCCCCGCGACAATGGCAGTGAGGCTCTCGCCAACCTCTGCCGCAGTGTTGGGCATTACGCGCACGGCAGCGACATCGGCGCCGAGCATATCAGTCAGCTGGGCTACGGAGACTCCCGTGGCGATGCTGACGGCGACGACTCCAGCTTTGAGCGAAGGACGCACAGCCGCCACTACGTCGGCAATCTGGTATGGCTTGACGGCGAAGATGACGACATCGGCCCCACTGACCGCCTCGGAATTATCAGACATGGCCACGAAGCCATCGGAACGCCACTGCTCCAGAGCCTTCTCATTTCGCCGCGTGACGACCACCTGGCCCGCCTGTGCCAGACCCGCCTTGACGATGCCGCGGGCTATTGCGCCGCCCATGTTACCACCGCCAATGATGGCGATTTTCTGTTGTTCACCCATTGTTATTTTTCTTACTTAGACAAACGCAAATATAACTCATTTTTTGAGAGGCGAGACAGAACAGAGCAAAGGCGGACAAGAGAATTTGTCATTTTTAGGCAAAAGGAAAATGGCGGGCCGCAGACGGCCCGCCACGTGAATTTGGCATTAACGCACTATGACGCAGATACTATTTGCCATGCACGAGAGCAAAATGGGTAGATCCGTCTGAACACACGGAGGCGCGCGTCGCTCGTCTCGCCATTTACCATAATAGAGCCGCAAGAAGTCGAGAGATTGAATTTCGAGCCTGCCGGCCTGAAGCTGGAAGAAGACGCGGCTTAATCCTCAGCATCGAAGAAGCGCAACAAGTCGGAGTCGGCCGACGGAGCGTCGTTGCCGCCCATGCAGCCATCGCAGGAACCGTCGCTTGGGGCATCGTCGGAGCCGTACTACTCGTTGCTGCCAGGCTTTGTGGAGCCGTAGAAACCGACGAGCGAAGACTTATACGCCACAATCGCATTCTTGAGACCCTTGATGACCACGTGGTTAGAGTCCTCGGTGGCATTATCGAACTTCCATTGGAAATCGCCATGCGCCATGCGCCCCGCGCCAAGCCATCCGGTCACGATGTCGGGAACCCGGGTCGGGTCATCCGGCGTGCAGGCGTACATCTTGCGGGCGTCGGTGTCAAAATTATTATACACGTGGCCACCCGAAAGTGCGGAGACGTCGGCCGGGACAGGCTCCTCCCTGTTCGCGACCTCGTAGGCGTCAAAATGTGACTTAGTGTCGACATCGGCGGTCCTCTTGACCCCAGACTTTACGAACTCGCTGGCAGCGTAAGGGACGTAGGTGTAAGTCCCAACCATCACGTTGTTGAAGGACTTGATGATGCCTCCAGGCTCATCGGAGAAATCAGCCTCGTTGCCCCAGCAGACGTCAGAACCCTGGAGGGACGATAGCATGGGGTATTTGGTGTTACGGAAATAGTTGGCCTCGACAAATACATCGGAGGACTTTGCCGCGCCCACCCCATATTTAGAGACACCGTCGTAATAGTTGTTATAGACATGCACGCTCATGGTGCGGATGCGCGGGTGTCGGCCGTCGGAATGGTTGAACCAGTTGTGATGGTATGTGATGTAATTAGGTCCGCTCTCTTTTTTCATGCCGCAGAGGCTCGTCTTGCCGGAATCCCAGAAAGTGTTGTAAGCGTAGGTTACATACTGTGAGTTATTCTTCACGTCGATAGAGCCGTCGCCCTTGGCCTGGTCGGCGTCTCCGCCCGCGTCGCCGTAGAAGAAGTCGTTATTGTGTACCCATACATGCTTACATGCCTTGACGGAGAGGCAGTCGTCGATGACGGACATGAAGGCTACATTTCGGATCTCGACCGACTGCGTCTTCTCAAACTGGACACCGAAGCCGTAAAACGTCGCGTCGTCGCCTATCCCCTCGATGGTTACGTTGGCGGCGACACTGTTGCTCTTGCCCTTGAGGTCGAGCCCCTCCTCTTTGCTCTTTATGTAGTCAAGGTCGTCTAAGGAGACTTTTCCTATGACACGGACGGCGAGGGGGGCTTCGGTCTTACCCTTCTCATAGGCATGTAAGATGGCCTGCAAGCCAGTCTGCTCGGCCCCGTTGACTACAGCCTTGACCGTCTTAGCCGTGTTCGCCGAGACGTAAATGACGCGGGCTCCCGCTTTGAGAGTGCCATCGTTGTTATACGCGCCGACGCCCCCGTCCCAGCCGAAATGAGCGAAGCCCGACCTGTCATAAGGTGAGACGCTCAGCAGCCCTGTCTCAGAGGCATCGGCGTTTTGCTCCGCTCCAGCCTTGACGGGGACCACCTTGAGCTGATAGTCGCCGGCTTTGAGGCCAACGGCGTCGGCACGCCCGTAGTCCCCGTAGTTCCTGACGAGCATAGCGTCGAGCTTACGATACTCACCGCCGGACTGCTTGACGTAGACATTATAACTTTCAAAGCCAACCTCATTGGTCCACGAGACGAAACAGCTCTCGAACCAGCCCTTGGCCTCTTTGATGGTCACGTTTGCCGACGCCGCAAAAGAGACGGCGAACAACAAGGCCACAGATAGAACTAAACGAATCACAATAACAATGGTATATTAATGATATTAAACCGAAATCGGAACGAAATCCGCATTCAACAAACGATTGCAAATATAAACTTTAAATGTTTTCTCCCGCAACCTGGTACGACATAAAAAACGGCTAAACGACATATACACAAAGACGGGCGGGAAAGAAATAAAACGCAGAAAGAGAAAAAAAGCTATCTTAGCGGTAAAATGGAAACAATAGCAGAACTATACGAAGCGTTCCGGCAGAGCAACGGGGTATCGACCGACACTCGCACGATAACGGCCGGCAGCGTGTTCGTGGCCCTCAGAGGCGCGAACTTCGACGCCAACACCATGGTAGGCAGTGCTCTTGAGCTTGGGGCATCGGCCGTGGTGACGACAGACAAGGTGTATGCGGGAGACAAGCGCGCACTCGTCTGCGACGACACGCTCGCCGCACTGCAAGCGTTGGCCGCCGAGCACAGGCGACACCTGACGATCCCCGTGGTTGGCATAACAGGCACCAACGGCAAGACGACGACAAAAGAGCTTGTCACGGCAGTTCTGAGGAAGAAATACAAGACCGCCGCAACCCGCGGCAACCTGAACAACCACATCGGAGTGCCTCTGACCGTGCTGTCGATAAGCGCAGACGACGAGATGGCAGTGGTGGAGATGGGCGCGAGCCACATGCACGAGATTGCTGACTTGGTGAAAATCTCGCAGCCCACAGCCGGGCTCATAACGAACGTTGGCATAGGCCACATAGAAGGCTTCGGCTCTTTCGAGGGCGTGAAGAAGACCAAGGGCGAGCTGTATGACTACATAAAGGCCACCGGCGGAACCATATTTTTGGACAGCACGAGCCAGGACTTGACGGAGATGCTGGGCGAGTACGCCCACACCGTGCCATACGCCACGGGCCTCGCGGAGGCAAACGGCGGGGACACCGTCACGGCGCACATTGACGGCATAGGCGACGTCAAGACACAGCTGACAGGCAAGTATAACATAGCCAACATACTCGCGGCCGCCACCGTGGGGCTTCACTACGGTGTGGACGCGAAGGACATAGCCGACGCCATAAGCGAATACAAACCGACAAACAGCCGGAGCCAAATAGTAGAGACCCGAAGGAACCACCTGATAGTGGACGCGTATAACGCCAACCCGAGCAGCATGGCGGCGGCCCTCGACAACCTGTCAGCCTCGGCAAGAGCGCACAAAGCAGTGATACTCGGAGCCATGCGCGAGCTGGGAGCGGAGGAAGACCGCCAGCACGAAATGGTTTTGAGACGGCTGAGCGGCATGGGTCTGGATAGCGCGATACTGATAGGCCCAGAGTTCAAAAAACACGAGAGCAGATACCCCGACTTCAAGTTCTTCGACCACACCGACGAGGCGAGGGCGGAAGCCGCCCGGATGAGCGGTCTGTGCATACTGGTGAAAGGCTCAAACTCGAACAAACTCACAACCCTGCTCGACGTATTGTGACACTCGACTCGCGCAGGCCATAATAACACAAAAAGGAACAACGACGTGAAACAATTTCTTACAGTAGGAGACATAGGCGACCTCGGCAAAGCCATAGAGGAAGCGAAACAAGTAAAGGCCACCCCATTCGCATGGCAGGAGCTCGGCCGGAACAAGACGATAATACTCGTGTTCTTCAACTCGAGCCTCCGCACCCGCCTCAGCTCGCAGGTGGCGGCGCAGAACCTGGGCATGCACGCCATAGTCCTCAACATAGACAAAGACAGCTGGAAGCTGGAGACCGAGATGGGCGTGGTGATGGACGGCGACAAGACCGAGCACCTGCGCGAAGCCATCCCTGTCATCGGCTCATATTGCGACATAATAGGCGTCCGCTCTTTCGCAAGGTACGAGAGCCGCGAGTTCGACTACCAGGAGACCATATTGAAGCAGTTCATTGAGTATTCCGGCCGCCCGGTCATATCACTGGAGAGTGCGACGCGCCACCCGTGCCAGGCATTCGCCGACCTGCTGACAATAGAGGAGCATAAGACAGTGGCGCGCCCGAAAGTCGTCATGACCTGGGCCCCCCACCCCAAGGCTCTGCCGCAGGCCGTGCCCAACTCGTTCGCCGAATGGATGAAGGCCGCGCCGGACGTCGACTTCGTGCTGACCTGCCCCGAGGGCTATGACTTGGCGCCGGACATCATGGAGGGCGTAACCCTGGAGCGCGACCAGAAGAAAGCCCTGGAGGGCGCCGACTTCGTGTACGCCAAGAACTGGGCGAGCTACGAGCACTACGGCCAGATATTGTCAAAAGACCGCTCCTGGACCGTCGACGCCGAGCACATGAGCTGGACGAACAACGCCAAGTTCATGCACTGCCTGCCCGTCAGGCGCAACATGATAGTGTCTGACGAGGTGATAGACGGCCCGAACAGCCTCGTGATACCCGAGGCGGCGAACCGCGTGTTCTCAATCCAGACAGTCATGAAGCGCATGCTCGAAGATCTGTCCAGAGGCAAGTAGAAGGAGACGAGACTAACACGTTGGCGGCGGTGCTGCGCGCGGGAGTGCGCAGCACCGCCGCCAACGCCGTATGACGGAGTGGCATGGCGCGCCGAGATGGATGGCGAGGCTTGCGAGGCAAACAAATAGCGGTGGCGGATTTCATTTTTTCGGCTTATAAGTTTATATTTGGGGTGCTAAATAGGCGCGGGACGCCACCCAAAAGCTCGGGCGCCAGCAGAAAGAAGACAGATGAGTGAAGTTCTTTTAGAGGCACTAATGCAATTATTCGCCTTGTTGACCGACGTGAAGCACGTGTCGCTGTCGACGGGGCGCGAAAAGGTGGGCGAATACCTTTCCCGCCAGTTCAACGCGGAGTACGTGCGGAAATTCCTCTCTCGCTACGACTTCTATGTGGCCAAATTCCACAGCAAAGCGGAGACCGACGACGAGAACGCCCGCGACGCTCAGACCACAGAGAACATCCGCAGGATGAGAGTGGTTTGCGACGACGTGAACATGGAGATAGGTCTTGACGAGAAGATACTGCTCCTCTCCGCCATGCTCAACTACATAGTCAAGCCTGAGATAGGGGTGGACGAGGAGAGGTTCGTAGACGGTCTGGCCGACATGCTTCGCATACCGCCCGAGGATTACTGGAACCTGAAGAGCTTCACACTGGAGATACCCGCCAACGTGGTTGACAAGAGCCGCCTGCTGATAATAAACGGCAAGCCGGAGAAGGTGCACCCGGACATTAAGCACATATACATCAGCAAATTCGGTGTGTGCGTGTGGGTCCTCCACATAAAATCGACAAACACATTCGTCTTCAGATACAACGGCGAGAGAAACCTGTACCTGAGCGGGCACAGGCTCGACCCCGGGAAGGTTTACCCTATGTCGCCGGGCTGCGTCTTGAACACGAGCCACGTGCGCCCTGTGTATTACGGCCACATAGCCGAGAAATTCATAACCCGCCCTGAGACGGGCAGGATACTGTACCGGGCGGTGGACATAGAATACCGCTTCACCGACGGCTGTATCGGCGTACACCCGTTCAGCTTCCTGGGCAAGAGCGGTCAGCTCGTGGGCATAATGGGAGGTTCGGGCTCAGGCAAGAGCACGCTGATGAACCTGCTCTGCGGCAAGTATAAGCCGAGCGAGGGGCGGATAACCATAAACGGGTACGACCTGCTGAGCGACCACAAGGAGCTGGAGGGCGTGATAGGCTACGTGCCGCAGGACGACATGCTGAACGAGGAACTGACCGTGTATGAGAACCTATGGTTCAACGCCCGGCTGCTGTTCAGCAACAAGTCGTCCCAGGAGAAGCGTCAGATGGTGGAGAAGGCCCTGCTGGACTTCGACCTGACGGAGGCTCGCAACCTCAAGGTCGGCAACCCGCTGAACAAAGTGCTGAGCGGCGGTCAGCGTAAGAGGCTGAACATAGCCCTCGAGCTGATGCGAGAGCCATCGGTGCTGTTCGTCGACGAACCCACGTCGGGCCTTTCGAGCTCGGACTCGGAGAAAGTAATGTCCCTGCTGAAGAGGCAGGTGCTGAAAGGCAAGCTGGTGATAATAAACATCCACCAGCCGAGCAGCGACATGTATAAGCTCCTGGACAAGCTACTGGTCATAGACCAAGGCGGCTACATTGTCTACAACGGCAACCCGATGAACGCCATAGTGTACTTCAAGAAGAAGGCTCACTATGTGAACCCCGAGGAGCGCGAGTGCTACCTGTGCGGCAACGTCAAGACCGAGCAGCCGCTCCGGATAATAGAGGCGCGCATGGTGGATCCGTCGGGCAAGCTGATAAGGAAACGCAAAGTGGCGCCCAAGGAGTGGTATCAGCAATATTGCGAGGAGTTCGAGGCGAGCTTCGACTGGAAGAGCAAGAAGACCGCGATAAAAGAGAAGTTGCCCGACAACCTGTATTGCATACCGAGCAGGCGCAGCCAGTTCACCACATTCGTGCTCCGCGACGCCCTTAAGAAGCTGAAGGACGCTCAGTATATGCTCCTCAACATAACGGAAGTGCCGATCCTGGCCCTCTTTTTGGCCCTGGCCACGCACTACGTGAGCGAGAGTGGCGTGTACACGCTGTCGGCCAACTCGAACCTGCCGACCTACCTGTTCATGTGCGTGGTGGTCGCCATCTTCGTCGGTCTGAACACGTCGGCCGAGGAGATGATAAAAGACCGCAAGTTGCTGATGCGCGAGCAGTTCTTGAACCTGAGCCGGACGTCATACCTCTCGGCCAAGATAGTGAACCTGTTCACGATGTCGTTCATCCAGACGCTGATGCTTGTGGGCATAGGTCACAGCATCATGGGCATAAGCGCCGACCTGTGGCCGGCTCACATCGGTGTGTTGTTCAGCACCTTCGCCTTTGCCATAATATTTGGTCTGAACATAAGCAGCGGGCTGAAGACGGCGGTGTCGATATACATATCCATCCCGCTCGTGCTCGTCCCGCAGCTCGTCTTCAGCGGCACGATGGTGGACTTCGAGCGTCTCCACCCCATGCTCGGCAACCGCGAATACACCCCTGTGATAGGCGACGCGATGGTGTCGCGTTGGGCCTACGAGGCATTGGCGGTAGACCAGTACACGCGGAACCCTTACGAGCGCCATTTCTTCGACAACGAAGTGTCGAGGAGCCAAGCGTCATACATAGCCGCCTCATGGCTGCCCGAGATAGAGAACCTGAACCGCACGGGCGGAGGCGACCGTGAGACCCTGGACCTGATAAACGCGGAGTTGCGGAGGGTGCAGGCCGCAATGCGCACCCCCCTGCCGGACAGTCTGGCCCAAGCAGGCACGGGAGTGACGGCCTCGGACAAAAGACTGACGGCAAATGCCATCGACTGGCTGAAAGAGCGCGCGCAGGCCCAGTTCCGTATGGCAACAGCGACAAGCGACAGCATAGCCGAGGCCATGATGAGGGAGCTCGGCTCGGCAGACGCAATGGCCCGACTAAAACGAGAGTCGACCAACGAGGCCCTGAGCCGCCTGGCGCAGGGCAAAGACAAATTCGAACAGATTGCCGTGTACCCGGACAAGATGGTGCGCAAGCGCCAGCCTATATACGAGATGCCCGAGAACAGGCACGGCCGGGCGCACCTCTACTCCCCCATGAAGAGAGTGGGCGACACAATGATACCCACAGTGTTGTTCAACTGCCTGGTAATATGGGCGTTCGTGGGAATATGCTACGTGACGCTCTACTTTGACCTGCTGAGGCGCTTCTTTGACAAACTGGAGAACAATAAGAAACGCAAGATCAAAGAACAGTTGGAGAAGCTGAGGCTCTGACGCCCTCCCCCAAAAAACATGACCTAACCTAAAAAATAAGAAATGGAAGAACTAAAAGAGCTGGCGGAAGCCGCATGGGCGGACCGCACCCTCCTGCAGAAGGACGAGGTCCGCAAAGGCATAGACCAGATCGTGGCATTATTAGACAAGGGCGAGTTGCGCTGCGCCACCCCCGACGCGAACGGCGAGAACTGGATCGTGAACGAGTGGGTGAAAAAAGCCATTATACTCTACTTTCCCATCCACGAGATGGAGACAATAGAGTGCAACCCGTTCGAGTGGCACGACAAGGTGCCATTGAAGCACGGATACGCCGAGATGGGCGTCAGAGCCGTCCCTCACGCCGTGGCGAGATACGGCAGCCACATAGAGAAAGGCGTCGTAATGATGCCCTCGTTCGTGAACATAGGCGCCTACGTCGGCAGTGGCACCATGGTTGACACGTGGGCCACCGTCGGCAGCTGCGCTCAGATAGGCCGCGGCGTCCACCTGAGCGGCGGTGTCGGCGTGGGCGGCGTGCTGGAGCCCGTACAGGCCGCGCCAGTGATAATAGAGGACCATGCGTTCATAGGCTCGCGATGCATAATAGTTGAGGGATGCCACATAGGCCGCGAGGCCGTGCTCGCCGCCGGGTGCGTGCTAACCGGCTCAACAAAGATAATAGACGTGACCGGCTCAGAGCCCGTCATAACCAAAGGCTACGTGCCGCCTCGCTCGGTGGTCATCCCCGGCTCATACATGAAAAAATTCCCCGCCGGCGAATTCGCCACGGCCGCCACACTGATAATAGGCCGCCGCAAAGAGTCAACCGACAAAAAGACCTCGCTGAACGAGTGCCTCCGCGACTACAACCTTGGCGCATAGCCAAGACGGCGAGGAGGCAAGCTTCGGCAAGAAGACGGACGAGAGCCGGCGGCTGCAAAAAGCCATGGCGGCCACCGGCTCTTTAAGGCAACGCAAAGATAAATAGTAAGAAGTATAATACGACTGATGGGAAAAACGGATTACGAAGAAGACCTGCGCCAAGCCGTCGAGACACTACGCAAAGGCGGCCTGATACTCTACCCCACCGACACCGTGTGGGGCATAGGGTGCGACGCTACGAATGCCGAGGCCGTGGCGAAAGTGTTCGCCTTGAAGCAGCGTGCGGAGGCCAAGAGCATGCTGGTCCTCGTAGACTCGGCAACACGCGCGCAGAGGTACGTAAAAGACATACCGGACGTGGCGTATGACATGTTCGAGATGGCCGACAAGCCCCTGACCCTCATATTGGACAACGCCCGCGGCCTGGCCGACGGCCTTGTGGCGGAGGACGGCTCGGTGGGGATACGCGTGACGAACGAGAAGTTCAGCCACGACCTGTGCTACCGGTTCATGAAAGCGGTGGTCTCGACCTCAGCCAACATAAGCGGCCACCCGGCCGCCGCGATATATCCCGAAATAGAGCAGGAGATAATAGACGGCGTGGACTACGTGGTGCGCTACCGCCGCGACGACACGAAAAAGGCGAAACCGAGCAGCATAGTGAAGCTAAAGGCCAACGGCGAAGTGACTGTGATAAGGCCATAGGAGCAGCCGCCGGACGAAAAAATGCCACAAATGAAAAAGGAGTACCCCATAGACCTGATGACCTACCCATTCAAGGTGAAAGCCGACATCCAGCTTCGCTTCAACGACTTGGACGGCTACGGTCACGCCAACAATGGCGCCATGCAGGCGTTTTTCGACATTGGCAGGGCGGCCTATCTGAGGCGATGCTGCGGCGACGACTTTTACAAAGGAGACTCCACGATGCTTGTGGTGTCATACACCACGGACTTCTGCCAACAGGTTCACTTCGAGGACCACATAGAGGTGCGCGTGGCCGTCCACAGGATAGGCTACAAGAGCATAGGCATGATAATGGCCATAGTGGACAAAGACAACGGCTCGATAAAAGCCGTTACCGACTCGGTCATGTCAGGCTTCAGCAAGCGCACGCAAGGCAGCATACCCATACTGGAGCGCTGGCGGAAAAAAATAGAAGAGATAGAGGAGCGGACTTTTTAGGGTACATTTGTGAAGTAAAAGCAAAACGTCCCCCAAGGTTATGTATATTTCAACTCTTTTATTATCTTTGGTAGGATAAGACGACACGATGCTAACGACTGACAACATATACGCGGACGTGGACAAGTGGCTGTCGGAGATTGACTACGGCCAAGCCCCGAAGAACCTCTACGACCCCATAAGATACTCAATGTCACTGGGCGGGAAACGAATGCGCCCAGTGCTCTGCCTCTCGACATGCGCACTGTTCAAAGACGACTATGAGCAGGCCAAGTGGGCGGCCATGGCCATAGAGGTGTTCCACAACTTCACACTCCTCCACGACGACGTGATGGACAAGGCGTGCATCCGCCGCGGCAAACCGACGGTAGTGGCAAAATATGGCCTGAACACCGCCATATTGAGCGGAGACGCCATGCTGATAGAGGCGTACAGGCTACTCCAGCTGACCGACTCCCCCTCATTCTCTCTCATTGTCGACACGTTCAACAAGACGGCGCGCGAGGTGTGCGAGGGTCAGCAGCTTGACATGGACTTCGAGACCCGCAACGACGTGACGGCCGAGGAGTATCTTGAAATGATACGCCTGAAGACCGCAGTCTTGCTGGCAGGGGCCATAAAAATAGGCGCGCTGGTCGGCGGAGCGGCGGCCCAAGAGACCCAGGCCTTGTATGACTACGGCATCTTGATTGGCTTGGCATTCCAGCTGCAAGACGACCTCCTGGACAGCTTTGGCGACCCCGCCACGTTCGGCAAGGCCATAGGCGGAGACATAATGGAGAACAAGAAGACCTACATGCTCATAAGCGCCCTCTCCAAAGCGGACAGCAGCCAAAGACGCGAAATGCAGAACTGGATGAGCAACCCCGACCCGGTGCGCGAGGAGAAAGTGGAAGCGATGCGCAGGTTGTTCGAGGCCACCGGAGCCAGGGCCGCCACAGAGGACAAGGTGAAAGAGCTCTATGACGAGGCGATGTCGAAACTCCGCGAGATGGAAATCCCTGCTGAAGGCAAACGTTACTTCATAGACTACGCTGACAAGCTGTTCAAAAGGAACAAATAAGCAAAGCAAGAATATAAAAAGTAGCAAATCATAATATGGCAAAAACAGGCAAGATTATTCAGATAGTTGGTCCTGTTGTGGATGTCGCATTCGACACAACAGAGGGCGAGCTGCCAGAGATATACGACGCTCTGGAGATAACGCGCGACAACGGCGCCAAGCTTGTAATAGAGTGTGAGCAGCACATCGGCGAGAACACCGTAAGGTGCATCGCCATGGAGTCCACTGACGGCCTGAAGCGCGGCATGGACGTTGTCAACACCGGCGCCCCGATCATGATGCCCAAGGGCGACAACGCCCGCGGCCGCCTGCTGAACGTGATAGGCGAGTCGATTGACGGCATGCCGAACCCGACGAAGGACGGCGGAAGCCCCATACATAAGCCAGCCCCATCATATGAGGAGCTGACGACCGAGGCCGAGGTCCTGTTTACCGGCATCAAGGTCATTGACCTTATCGAGCCATACGCCAAGGGCGGCAAAATCGGCCTTTTCGGCGGCGCGGGTGTAGGCAAGACGGTGCTCATCCAGGAGCTCATAAACAACATCGCCAAGGGCCACAACGGCCTCTCGGTCTTTGCCGGCGTCGGCGAGCGCACCCGCGAGGGCAACGACCTGCTCCGCGAGATGATAGAGAGCGGCATCGTGAACTACGGCAAGGAGTTCAAGGAGAGCATGGAGAAAGGCGAGTGGGACCTGTCCAAGGTTGACCATGAGGAATTGGCCAAGTCGCAGTGCACCATGGTGTTCGGCCAGATGAACGAGCCGCCAGGAGCACGTGCGCGCGTGGCCCTCTCAGGCCTCACGGTGGCAGAGAGCCTTCGTGACGGCGACGGCAAGGGCGCCGGGCGCGACATCCTGCTTTTCATTGACAACATATTCCGCTTCACCCAGGCCGGCTCTGAGGTGTCCGCCCTCCTGGGCCGTATGCCGTCGGCCGTAGGCTATCAGCCCACCCTGGCGTCAGAGATGGGTGCTCTTCAGGAGCGAATCACGTCGACGAAGCACGGATCAATCACCTCCGTACAGGCAGTTTACGTGCCGGCCGACGACCTTACCGACCCCGCACCGGCCACAACCTTCGCCCACCTCGACGCGAAGACCGTCTTGAGCCGTAAAATAGCCGAGCTCGGCATCTACCCTGCTGTCGATCCGCTTGACTCAACCTCGCGAATCCTCTCGCCGGAAGTGGTCGGCAAGGCTCACTACGAGTGCGCAGAGCGCGTCAAGCAGCTCCTCCAGCACTACAACGAGCTGCAGGACATCATCTCGATCCTCGGCATGGAGGAGTTGTCGGAGGAAGACAAGCTCGTTGTGGCCCGCGCTCGCCGCGTGCAGCGTTTCCTCTCCCAGCCGTTCTTCGTAGCGGAGCAATTCACCGGTCTGCAGGGAGCATACGTGTCAATAGAGGACACCATAAAGGGCTTCAACATGATCATGGACGGCGAGCTTGACAAATATCCCGAGGCGGCGTTCCACCTCGTGGGCACAATAGAGCAAGCCATAGAGAAAGGCGAGCGCCTCTTGAAAGAGCAGGCGTAGCCCCCCGTCGTAACAAATGAGGATGTAGCATGGAAACGCCACTAAACCTGGAAATCGTCTCACCGGAGAAAGTAGTCTTCAGCGGCGACGTGGAGCTTGTCGAGATGCCTGGCAAGCGGGGTCGTTTCGCCATCTTGCGAAACCACGCCCCGATAATAGCCACACTTGCGGCAGGTCAGATAAGGGTGAAGCCAGTGGGCAAGCCCGAAGAGGCATTCGACTGCCAAGCCGGCTATGTGGAATGCTCAAACAACAAGGTGTCTATTCTGCTCAACGCATAAGCGTGCGTAAGAAAGCATAGCGCAAAAAGGCCGCGCCCCGCAACCATCCAAAAACGGAATGGCGGCGGGGCGCGGCGCTTTACAAGAGGCGGAGAAGAACAGACCGTGGAAGAAAAGAATCAAGAGAATTGCATACTTTTGCCAAAGTGAAAAGCATAGGACACCCAACAGGTGCCACAGACGCAGAGGTGGCCAAGACAGAGCTGAATGGCAAAAAATGCGTCGTGGCAGGATTTGGAGAAAGCGCATACGGCAGACCAGGCGCCACGGGAGAAGATGCGGTAGAGACGGCATTAATGCGCACACTGCAAAGAATGGGCGCCGGGAGTTTATGCGTCCCAAGGGGATGGACTGAGCAAGGCGGGGAGGAACTCGCTGACACATTTGAAAAATGCGACATCCTGTTCTTCATTGGACAAAAATTGACATTTGGCGACAAAGATAAAAAGCGGACTTGGAGGCTGAACGTAGACGCCACAAAATATGCACTGACGGCGGCGGAAGAGGCCGGGATAAAGAGAGTAGTAATGCTCGGCTCAATATTGTCATTAGGGCACAGGCAGGACCGTCAGCCGGTCGATGCGTCGACTCCATATCTGTCAGACGACGAGAGAACCGTGTGCGAGAGATCGTTATTCAAGCAAGAGATGCTGGCATGGGAGATGGCGGAGCGAGGAATGGCAGTAAGCGTAGTGTGCGGAGGGTGGCCAATAACATGCTTAGAAGCCAACGCGACAGAGGTTGGACAAAACCCGCAATGGTTGGATAATGACATCATTGCCAGACACCCTGGCGCATTCTGCACAGCTCAAGCCATAGCAGATGCCCTCGTAGCGGCCGCCGAGGACAGCATGACGGGCAGAAGGCTAATATGCACGGGGATTG
>SFOL01000102.1 GCA_004552385.1 Bacteroidales bacterium
GAAGACTTCGTATTCCTCGACCCGCCGTACGACAGCGAGTTCTCCACCTACGCCGGCAATGCATTCACGAGGGAAGACCAGGCCCGCCTCGCGTCATACATGATAAACGAATGCGAAGCCAAATGGATGCTCATCATAAAGCACACCGACTTCATATACAGCCTGTATGACCATCAAGGGATAAACATACGCGCGTTCGACAAGGAGTACCTGGTGAGCTTCATGAACCGCAACAACAAGAAGGCGACCCACCTGCTCATAACGAACTACCGCCTCCCTACCGAGACAAATTAAGGTCAGATTTTTTAGTCGGTCAAAAAGTAATTTTGCGTACTTTTGTGAAATAACTAAAGTGGAAAGTTATGCGCGACCGTGCTTTTCGCAGCCGTCGCAGACCCACTCGAGAGAAAAGAACTAACAACGGAAGACGTGAACACGACCGACATCATCGTTGTGTCATTACTGGGCATTGCACTGGCATGGCAAATATTCTATTGGGTATTCTTCATGTTCCGAGTGCGAAAGAAGCCGCGCAACATGACCGTACAGCTGCCACCGGTGAGCGTGGTGGTATGCGCTCGCAACGAGGAGGACAACCTGCGACGGCTGATTCCCGCCCTCGTAGGCCAGAAGTACCCGTCAGCCAAGCAGATAGTGATAGTTGACGACTGCTCGACGGACGACACCCCCTTGGTTCTGGCCCGGATGCGCGAGGAGCACCCCGAGGTCTACACGACCACCATACCTGGCGACAAGAAATTCAAGCACAGCAAGAAGCTGGCGATAACAGTCGGGATAAAAGCCGCCAAGCACAACCACATAGTCTTCATAGACGCCGACTGCAGGCCAGCGTCGGAGAACTGGCTGACGCTCATGGCGGAAGGATACGCCGACAGCGGCAAGGAGATGGTTATAGGCTACGGGAGGTACGCTCGTCACGCGGGTCTGCTGAACTTGATGATCAGATATGAGACCTTCTGGAACGCCGTTCAATATATCGGTTTCGCCAAAGCCTTGCGCCCTTTCATGGGCGTGGGGCGCAACATGTCTTACACCAAAGAGCTGTTTGACAGGAGCTCAAAATTTCGCAACAACCTCAACATCAAGTCGGGCGACGACGACCTGTTCGTGAGCGAGATGGGCACAAAGGGAAACACGGCGTGCGTGTTCGAGGGTCCCGCCCACACGATAAGCGAGCCCAAGGCGACATGGCTTGACTACTCAGCCCAAAAGAGCCGCCACCTGACGACCTGCGGGTTCTACCCCGCCTCGGTCAAATTCTGGCTGACGACAGAAAGCTTGTCGCGCGCGGTGTTCTGGATAAGCGCGGTCGTCGGCATAGTGGCAGGCGCACTTGGCGGGAACGAAATATTATTGCTCTCGGCGTCGGCCGCGTTGGCAATTCGCACAATAATGATATACGCAGCTATGGGTCTATCGGCCAATGCGATGGGCGAGAGCCGCATGTGGATGCTCGCCCTGCCCATGGACATAGCAATCCCCTGTATGCAGGCGGCCGCATGGCTGACCGGCACAGCAACTCAAAGCCGCAACACATGGAAATAAAACCCAACGCACACTCAGACAAAGCCCTGTATGACATGGAGTTGGTGGAACGCGCCAAAAGCGGCGACGAGAAAGCCTACGCCAAACTGCTATCGCGATATAGGGACTCGATATACTTCATGCTGCTAAAGATGGTGGGCAGCAAAGTGGATGCGGAAGACCTGACCATAGAGGCGTTCGGCAAGGCATTCAGGAACATAGAGCTCTACTCACCCAACTACGCATTCTCGACATGGCTGTTCAAGATAGCCTCGAACAACGGCATAGACTTCTTGAGGCGCAAAAAGGCCAAAGTGGTGTCTATAGACCAGGAGAGCGACGACAAGGAGGATGGGGGCGCACGGCAGATAACCATCTGCGATGACGAGCCGGACCCGTCGGAGAGCATGATAAGGAGCCAGACCGTGGAGACAGTGCGCGCCGTGGTGGACAAGCTGAAGCCTCGCTACAAGAGGCTTGTGGAGCTCCGGTATTTCAAAGAGTTGACCTACGAAGAGATAGCCGAGCAACTGGAGATGCCCATAGGCACCGTGAAGGCGCAACTGTTCCGCAGCCGCGAGCTTCTGTATAACATCTTGAAAAACACAGAAACAGCACAAGACAGATGAGCATAGTAGAGACATATTTCCGCGACCTGACGGAGAAGCAGAAGGAGCAGTATGACATGCTCCAGCCCCTCTATGACGACTGGAACTCGAAGATAAACGTAATATCGCGCAAAGACATAGGCCAGCTGATGACTCACCACGTGCTTCACGCCCTGGCCATAGCCAAATACACTCGCTTCACGCCCGGGACCCGCATTGCGGACATCGGCACGGGCGGCGGCTTCCCCGGCATACCTCTAGCCATAATGTTTCCCGACTGCGAATTTACGCTGGTGGACTCGATAGGCAAGAAGATAAAAGTGGTGGAAGAGGTATCCAAGAGCCTGGGGCTGACCAACGTGACGGCCATAAAGTCGCGATCGGAGGAGCTGAAAGGCGAGTTTGACTTCGTGACGGGTCGCGGCGTGACAAAGCTGCCCGAGTTCGTGCAGCAGACGCGACACCTGATAAGCCGCAAACAGCGCAACGCGGTCATGAACGGCATCCTGTACCTGAAGGGTGGCGACCTATCGGCCGAGCTGCAACCGTTCAGAAAGACTGGCGCATGGTGCGACATAGCCACATATTTCCCTGGGATAGAATATTTTGAGGAGGACAAAAAAGTTGTTTACATTGAGATTTACTAAAGTAATAAGCCTCATTGCAACGCTATTTGCGACCACCTGCACCCCCGCCACATCACAAGTAAAATCAGTAATAGGTGAGATAGACATCAGAGCCCTCGCCAAGATTCTGGCCGGGCCATACACCCAGCTGCCACAGCCGCTTAACGTGAAATCGGCGGTGGCGGACGGAGGGGTGATACGCATAAAACTATCAGACAACGCGTCTATGCTGATGCTCACGCCCCGCCAGATGGACGCGGCGCGCGACAGTGTGCGCCTATGGTGCGGAAAGGCCACGGCCGACGTGAAATTCTACACACAAAAAGACGACCTAAAGAGCCTACTGATAAAGGACGACACGCCGGGCGGGCGCCCCGCCCAAGGCTCGCCCGTGAGACGTGTAGACGACGGTCACGACGGAGCGTTGACGGGGCGCAACATAGCCCTGTGGCCCAGCCACGGACGCTACTATGAGCCGTCGTTGGACCGATGGGAATGGCAGAGGGGGCGCCTCTTCACCACGGTGGAGGACTTGCTTACGCCTTCAATAACCCTACCCTTCCTCATCCCGATGCTGGAGAACGCCGGGGCCACAATATACACCCCGCGCGAGCGAGACACGACGCGCACAGCCGTCATAATAGACAACACCGACAAAGGCTACAGCGCGACCCGGCAGGCCACAAGGAGCACCGCTGGTTTTGGCCACTACAAGAGCTTAGGCGACAGGGAGAACCCGTTCACCAAGGGCACGGCGTACGTATACGAGAAAATGGACGCCACGACCGACTCCATAGTATTCAGAGGTAAAACAGCGGCCAGCGGCCCTATGATGGTATACGTTGCCTACACCGCCATAAGCGGCGGGGCCCCCATAGGAGGCGCTGAGGTCACGGTGCGTCACGGCGATGGCGAGGCGCACTACAGGCTGGATCAGCGGCGCGGTGGCGGCATGTGGATGCCGCTGGGCGTGCTGCCATTCCGACAGGGTCGCGAATGGAGCGTGACGATAAAGGGCGACGGCACGCTGTCGGCCGACGCTGTGAGGATAGGCGGCGGCATGGGCACCGTGGAGCGCGGAGGCGAGACGAGCGGAATGCCGGCATGGGCCGAGGCCGCCAGGTATTACTTGCAGACCGATGGTTTCGACTATGACAAAGTGCTGAGCGTAAGCAACGGCGCACACGAATATACCGATGACATAAACGCCCGCGGCGAATGGGTGAACGCCCTTGTGAACGAGAAAAAGATAGCCATAGACCTGGCCTTCGCGCTTCACACGGACGCATTCGTGACGCACTGCGACTCAACGATAGGCACACTCGCCCTCTTCACAACGAGCAAAAACGGCCAGACGACATATCCCGACGGGCGAAGCCGAGCCACGTCACGCCAACTGGCAGGATACGTGTCGGCCTCCGTATTGGCCGACATAAGACGCGTATGGGATCGCGACTGGACATTCCGCGGGCTTGCGGACAAGCGATATGCCGAGAGCCGCCGCCCCGACGTACCCGCCCTGCTGCTTGAGCTGATGAGCCACCAGAACGTGGCGGACATAAGGCTTGGCCTGCACCCCGCATTCCGCCGCGACATGGCACGGGCTATTTACAAGGGCATAGCGCGATACCTGTGCGGACCAGACGTAGCCATAACGCCACTGCCGCCATCGCACATGGAGGTCAGGCTATCGGCCGCAGACAGCGTCACGGTGATGTGGGCGGCCACGGTTGACACACTTGAGCCCTCGGCCACAGCAGACCGCTTTGCAGTGTATGAGGGAGAGCGGATGGTGGGGATTACCAGCTCCACGAGCATAACAATACATCAGCCTCAAGACGGCGTGGTGAGGACATATAGCGTGGTGGCGATAGGCCCGGGCGGGAGGTCCATGCCCTCAGAGAGCCTGCCCGCCTGCATTTGGCGTGGTGGACGCCAGGCTCTGCTGGTAGAGGGGATGGACAGGCTGGCGGGTCCGGACTTCATACAGTGCACAGAATGGGCCGGAGCAGTGCCGGCGAGAGACGCGGGCGTGCCGTGGCCGGGCGACGTATACACAGTAGGTGACCAGTATGACTATGACCAGAGCCACGAATGGGAAGACGATGACGCGCCAGGATGCGGAGCCTCATACTCCGACATGGAGATGAAAGCCTTACGCGGCGGTGCCACACGCAGCCTCGGACACTCTGAGGTCGCCAAGCTGATGCGCATGGCGGGCTACACGTTCACATCGCAAAGCAAAGAGGCCTTTGACGCCGACACGACGGCATATGGAGCAAAAGGCTTCGACTTGGTGAGAATAAGCCTGGACCGGCAGCGGACCACAACATATGGCGACGCCGGCCGCCGGCACAGCATTTACACACCGGGCTTTTGCCGGCACGTGGAGGCGATAAAGGCTGGCGGCAGCCGCATAGTGATAAGCGGTCGATTTGTCGGCACTGACGCGACAGCTGACAGCACACGCGCCTGGTGCGCCAACACGCTCGGATTCAAGCCTCGCAGCGGTCACGCCTCGCGAACGCTAATACTGAAAGTCAAAGGTAAAGAACCCGTGGCGCGATGGATGCGCGAAAACACTCTGCCCCCCCCGACGGATGCGGCCTCATGGCATCAGACCGTCGACGCCATTGAGCCTGCCTCGGCGGCAGCCAAGACGGTATGCCGCTATGCGGACTCTCTGACATCGGCCGCGGTGGAGTATGGCAACATCCTGGTGACCGGCTTTTAAGCATTTGAAGCTCATAACGGCAGTATAACCCCACCCCTTGATAACGGAAATCGCCCAAGCCTCGAGAAAATGAGACTTGGGCGGCTTTACATAAAAAAGAAACTTCAATAAGAAGAAACACTCCCATATTTTGCGCAAGGCGACATCGCAGGCTTCTTGAGAAAATCACATGACTGAAGCGCACATCTCGCGCAGATGCCTGACGGCGTATTGGTAACGGCTCGTGGCCGTATTGATGCTAATGTTCAACTGCTTGGAAATATCGCAAAACTTGACATCTTGCATACGCAACAGAAAGACGCTTCGAAGATTATCGGGTAAATCTTTAGCTTTCTGTTCCAACAAGTTTAAGCGATCCTCACGCTCACGCACGACCTCGACGGGCACATCACAAGCATTTGACAACTTAGCATTGGCCGCATCATCAAAATCTGTCGCTACAAAAAGTCTGTTTTTCAC
>SFOL01000023.1 GCA_004552385.1 Bacteroidales bacterium
CCCAGGACCCCAACATTAAAAGTGTTGTGCTCTACCAACTGAGCTAACGGATCTACCACTCTTGGGATGCCTCTTCGGCTAATCCGAGTGCAAAATTAGCACTTTGCTCTTACAATGCAAGCGTACGGACCATTATTTTTGGAAATTTCATACTCCTCGTCGATGCGTTTTTTGCGTCGCATTCTCGCGCATAGTCCGATCCCGCGTCTACAGCTCGTATGGCGTCTGCTGGTATACGTAGTAGTTCAGCCAGTTGGAGAAAAGCAGGTGGCTGTGAGCGCGCCAGTTCTTCTTCGGCTCCTTGAGCGGGTCGTCGTCCGGGAAGTAGTTGAATGGCATTTTTATAGGGAGGTTTTTGCCGAGGTCGCGGAAGTACTCCTCTTTAAGCGTGTTGCGGTCATATTCAGAGTGGCCCATTACGAACACTTGCCTGCCGTCGTCCGACATTATGATGTATGGCCCGGCGATGTCTGAATATGCAAGCATTTTCAGCTCTTTGCATCGCTCCACGTCTTCACGCCTCGTGCCTGTGTGGCGCGAGTGGGGGGCGCTGAACTCGTCGTCGAATCCGCGCATCAGGGGTGTCAGCGGGTCTATGACCCTGTGGCGGAACACGCCGAACATCTTCTCCGGGAGTGCGTATTTGTCTATTCCGTAGTGATGGTAAAGCCCGGCCTGGGCGCCCCAGCATATGTGCATCGTGCTCGTCACGTTCTTGAGGCTCCAGTCCATTATCTCGCGCAGCTCATCCCAGTAGTCCACCTCGTTAAAAGGCATCTGCTCAACCGGGGCGCCGGTTATTATCAGGCCGTCATATTTCTTGTCCTTGACGTCGTCAAATGTCTTGTAGAACGAGCTCAGGTGCTCGGCCGATGTGTTTTTTGAGTTGTGGCTCTTTACCATCATCAGCTCGGGGCTCACCTGCAGTGGTGAGTTCGACAATGCGCGGAGCAGCTGAGTCTCTGTGACAACTTTGTTCGGCATCAGGTTGAGTATCAAGATGCGCAGTGTGCGTATGTCCTGCGTCATGGCGCGCTGCTCGCCCATTATGAACACGCGCTCCGACTCAAGTATCTGCTTTGCCGGCAGGCTGTCTGGTATTCTTATTGGCATTGTCTGAGTTTTTTGTTGACGGGGGTCGGTAGCTTTCTCGGCCACGACTCTTCCTCCGCAAATTTAATCTTTTTGTCGCTATTCTCGGGGCTTATGGCTATCTTGCGGCATGAATTTCAGTCGGAGGTCAACAGTGCTCGTCAGTGTCCTCGACTGGGGCTTAGGCCACGCCAGTCGCACTGCCGTTATCGTGCGGACTCTTCTGTCGCGCGGGTGCCGCGTCGTCCTGGCGGGCAGCGGAAGGTCTCTTGCTTTGCTTACCTCGGAGTTCCAGGGCTTGCAGGTGGTCAGCTTGCCTTCTTTCTCGCCTCGGCTCTCTGGCGGCCGTTGGTTGTGGGCCGAGGTCATGGCTCAAACTCCGGTTTTCCTGCTCAGCGTGCTCTTTGAGCGGTGGCGCACAGAGGCGTTGGTGCGCCGCCTTGCGCCGGACCTCGTCCTGTCCGATAACCGATATGGGGTGCGGTCTTCGCGATGCCGCAGCATCTTCGTCACTCATCAGCTGAGCCCTATGGTCTCCCCCTCCGCCCCGCGTTGGCTCAACGGTCTGTTGGCTAAATGTCTGGGCCTGCTCGTAGGTCGTTTTGACGCTTGCCTTGTGCCTGATTTCGCGCTTGGCGGGCTAAGTGGTTCGCTTTCTTACCCCTCCTGCATTCGCATTCCGCTCCATCGGATAGGGATTCTTTCGCGTCTCGCGTATGTCGTTCCGATGCCCGCAGGGCGTGTGGACTGGCTTGGCATTACTTCTGGCCCGCAGCCTCAGAGGCGTCGTTTCGCTGATAGTCTGATAAGACGTTTTGAGGCGTTGCCGGGGCGCCGTGTCGTCGTCTGTGCCGACTCCGCGGTGGACGGACACATCGCGCGGGGTGGGGTGGAGGTCGTGGGGCTGGCTTCGCCCGCCATGCTCAAAGGGCTTATTCTCGCCGCCGAGCATATTGTATGCCGTTCCGGCTATTCCACCCTTATGGACTTAGCCGCGCTTGGCAGGCTTGACGACTCAATCGAGCTTGTCCCGACCCCGGGGCAGGCTGAGCAGGTGTATCTGGCGCGGAGGGTTAAAGAGATTGTAGCGGGTGAGCACCTCTGCATATAAATGCTTATATTTGCGTGCGTATACATATACGTGTTGTCCTACATGGCGGAGATTACACTTTCTTTCCTGTGCGTCGTCTTAGTACTCTGCATTCTTATTCCTGTAGCGTTCCACTTATACAAGTTCTGGATGCAGGAGAGGAAACGGAAGACTATTGACAGGTTCTGCGCCTACCTGTTCCCCGGCGACACCGACGGGCTTATGAAAGACCGCGTCGTGAATCGCATGATGAGCCTTACTGGTAATCGTTTCACTGAGGATGAGGTGCTCGACTATTATCTCAAAATCAAAGGGTTGCAAATGATTGACTTGAACTCGTTTAACGACAATGATATGAGAAAGTTCCTGATGAGGCCTACGCAAGTCAGGCTCCAGTATCGCGAGCTCGTCATTTTTTATGAGCAGTTCCTCAACCAGTCTGAGGCTCACGGCATAAATGTCGAGGGTGTCTATTGACCGGTCTCCTCCTCCCCTGCGAGCGAGCGCTCCTATCACCGGCTGCCCATTACTCCGCTAATTCCCAACTTGGCCCATTTCTCTTGGTCCGTTTTTCACGAGACGCCGCCCCCCCCCCCCCCCTTTTGACGTTACGTTCATAATGGCTGTGTGCGTCACGGGGGTTTGCCGCGTTCAGTAGTGCTTGCTTTCCGCCCAAATCACTTTTCTTTTGCTTAGCTGGGTTGCGCTTGTCTCGTGCGCGCTCACCGATTGCCACGATGATTACTGAGGTCTAAAGCCGCTGCCCTATGTGTGTGCGTAGCCACCCGTGGCCATATATTAATGCCGAGGCCGTCATGCCTCCTGTTGCCAATGTGATGCCAACTCTGCCATCCTTGTAGCCAACTTCGGCTCATTGCCTCCTAATATGTCTTCAAGTCTTGTTAGCTCTTCGCGTCTTGCGTCTTCAGTTTCCTGTGGCTGGTTCCGGCTCCCGTTCTCTACGTCATCCGGCGCGGTGATGTCGGCGGGTGCGTCTTTCTCAACGGCTTTATGCCCTTCAGCCTTGAGCTTCAGCTCGTCAAGACTCATTGTCCCGTCTTCAAGGCTCTTGCAGACTATCTCGGCGGCGTGCTGTTCCGCCATTTTTTTTGAGCGACCGAAGCCTTGCCCCGCAAGCGTGTTGGCAAGCAACACTTCCGACGTGAAGTTAATTTCTTCCCCGTCTTCCGACATTCTTCGCTCAGTCGCTTTGCGTGTGTCGAAAATCACCTCGACCCCGTGTTGCTCGCCAAGGTTCACGAGCATGCTCTTATAGTTTGCCTGGGTCGAGTCATGCAAAGCCTCGTCTATGCGCGACGGGTTCGCTATCACCCTCTTAATGAAGCTCGACGCACGCTTCATGCCCCCGTCCAAGTATATCGCGGCAACGAAAGCCTCAAGCACGTCGCCTGATATGTGGCTTATCGCCAGGTCTTTTCGCGACGCCATCGTGATATATTTGTCGAGGCCCAACTCAAACGATATTTTGTTCAGACGCGCTCTGCAAACCATGTTCGAGCGTGTGTGTGAGAGGAATCCCTCGTCGCCCTCAGGGAACCTGTGGTACAGCACGTCTGACACCACGGCCTCAATTATAGCGTCGCCCAGATACTCCAGTCTCTCATTGTCTGCGTCCTGACCTTGGTGCGCATGCTTGTCGGCGGCCGACTTGTGAGTGAATGCGGTGCGGAACGGTGCGGTTGACTTAGGCCAGTAGCCCGTCGTCCTGGCCAAAAAAAAATAAAACTTTCTCCCCTCGCGGGAAAAAAGTTTTATTATGTCTGGTATCCCCACTATCAAGATCAGATGGCTTTGAACACGACAGTGCCGTTGTGTCCACCGAAACCGAACGTGTTAGACATTGCTGCCCTGACCTTGCGAGTCTGAGCCTCGTTGAACGTCAAGTTCAACTTGCTGTCGATTTCGGGGTCGTCAGTGAAGTGGTTGATAGTCGGCGGGACAATGCCCTGCTCAATGGTCTTGACGCAAGCGATTGCCTCAAGAGCGCCAGTGGCGCCGAGCAAGTGGCCTGTCATTGACTTGGTGGAGCTGATGTTGAGCCGGTAAGCGTCGTCGCCGAACACTTTGCCAATCGCGATTAGCTCGCCCTTGTCGCCGAGAGGAGTCGACGTGCCGTGGACGTTGATATAGTCAATGTCCGCAGGTGTCAGATTAGCATCTCGGAGCGCCTCCGCCATTACGCGCGCCGCGCCATCACCCTCCGGGTGGGGTGCGGTGATGTGGTACGCGTCGCCGGAGTGACCGCCGCCTGCGAGCTCGCAGTATATGTGCGCGCCGCGCTTGACAGCGTGCTCATACTCCTCAAGCACGAGGCTTGCGCCGCCCTCGCCAATCACGAAGCCGTCACGATCCTTGTCAAACGGCCTCGAAGCCGTCTGAGGATCATCATTCCGGCTCGACAGCGCCTTCATCGATGTGAAGCCGCCAACGCCCGACACGGTGATGGGAGCCTCTGAGCCGCCGCTCACCACTGCCGTCGCACGGCCAAGACGAATGAGGTCAAACGCCACAACGAGAGCCGACGTAGACGATGCGCATGCCGACACGGTGCCGAAGTTCGGGCCGCCGAGGCCATTGCGTATGGATATGTAGCCTGGCGCAATGTCCGCAATGATCTTCGGGATGAAGAACGGGCTGAACCTTGGCGTGCCGTCGCCCAAAACGAAGTCTTTCGCCTCGTCAAAGTACGTCTTGATGCCGCCAATGCCGGTACCCCACACCACGCCGATCCTGTTGCGATCCTCGTTCGGAAGGTCGAGCTTGGAATCCTTTATTGCCTCTTCTGACGCCACAATAGCGTATTGCGCAAAGAGGTCCATCTTGCGGGCCTCCTTGCCAATAAGCTGTGTTCCGTCGAAATTCTTGACTTCACAGGCGAACCTGGTCTTGAATTTGGTGGCGTCGAAGTGAGTTATGGGCGCAGCTCCACTCACGCCGGATACAAGGCCTTGCCAAGTCTCGGCGAGGTTGTTGCCTAAGGGCGTCACCGCTCCCAAGCCCGTAACTACTACTCTTTTCAGCTCCATAAATTCGTTTTAGAAGTCAATATGCTATTTTTGGTAGTTGCGCTCGATGTAGTCGATTGCTTGACCTACGGTCTGGATCTCACCTGAAGCGTCATCAGGGATGGTGATGTCGAATGCCTTCTCAAACTCCATGATGAGCTCGACAGTGTCGAGTGAGTCAGCGCCGAGGTCGTTGGTGAAGCTTGCGTCAGCCGTTACCGAGCTCTCGTCAACACCAAGCTTGTCTACGATAATTGCGATTACTTTTTCTGCAATCTCTGACATAATTTTCTTTGTTTTGGTTAATTGTTTGTTGTTCCTTGATTTTTATCGTGTGCCGCTCACCCATGCTTTCGCAGGTCGGTCTGCGCACTTTTCAACCTGTGAGGCTCACTTCGCCTACCGTTTTCGGCACCCGGTCGCCACGCAGTTATGCAATTTCTGCGCTAACAACACCGCAAAGAAAATAAAAGCCTTATGAATATTCAAACTTTAGCCCCAAAAAAATGCCTTTGTAAAGGTGGTTCCTGCCGTTTTTTTACTATTAAACGTCTGATTGATAGCTTTTTCGCTATAGAGTTTCATCATACTCTTCAAATCGTCTGTTTTTTTGTCTTCTCTCTCTTTTCCCGCCTTTTTAGGCCCTCTTTTTCAGTCTCCCCGTGTTACTGCCCTCCGGGTCTCTCGTGTTTCCTTCTTTGCCCATTTTGTTGTGCCGTATTCCCTTCTTTGTGTCTTTATTTTGTTACATTTGTATGTTTTCTTTGTGTCTAATTTATTGCTGATGCCGCATTCCGCGGTGCGCTTTTTTATTTTATTCTCGTGCCTTTAAAACTTCGTCTCGTTATCCTGTTTTTCCTCCAGTTCGCGACTTGGGGCTCTTACCTCACGTCCATGGGCAACTATCTTGCCTCTGTCGGGTTGGGTGAGTATATAGGCTATTTTTATTCCGTCCAGGGGCTCGTATCCATTTTCATGCCCACCCTGTGGGGCATCTTGGCCGACAGGCGTGTCGAGGCTCAGCGTCTTCTCGGCTTGTCGCATATCGCGGCCGGACTTCTTATGTTCGCCGTCTGCTTCGCTTGCCAAGTCTCCGAGTCGGTCTCGTTCTCTGTCATTTTCCCGATTTACGCCTTTTCCGTGGCTTTCTACATGCCCACCCTCGGTCTTGCTAACTCAGTGTCTTATACGGCTATGCAGGGGTCTGGCCTTGATAAGGTTAACGACTTTCCGCGCATCCGCATTTTTGGGACGGTCGGCTTCCTCGTGGCCATGTGGTCTGTCGATTTCATAGGTTTCCAG
Organism: Bacteroidales bacterium; assembly: GCA_004552385.1. GTDB lineage: Bacteria > Bacteroidota > Bacteroidia > Bacteroidales > Marinilabiliaceae > W3P20-009. The sequence continues at coordinate 6,511 of SFOL01000023.1, forward strand.
CAAAGCCCTATGCAGTTCCTTGTTAGTGGAATCTGGGGCGTCGCGCTCGGCCTCTATGCGTTCACCATGCCGCGTTGCGCCGTGAACCGTGAGCAGGATTGTCAGACTTGGACGCGCAGGCTCGGCCTTGACGCGTTCGGACTTTTGAAGTCTCCGCGGATGCTGCTTTTCTTCTTCTTCTCCATGATGCTCGGCATGGCGCTGCAGATCACTAATGGCTTCGCAAGTCCGTTCATTGACGCTTTCGGCTCGCTTGACGAGTATAAGGGGTCATTCTTCGTTGAGCATGCCAATCTGCTCATCTCTTTGTCTCAAATATCTGAGACTCTTTGCATTTTGCTTATACCTTTTTTTCTGAGGCGGTATGGCATCAAGGTCGTCATGCTTATATCGATGTCGGCATGGTTCCTCCGGTTTGGACTTTTTGCCATTGGAGCTCCTTCCGGCCCGGGCGTGATGGCTCTCGTCCTCTCCATGATTGTCTATGGTGTCGCTTTTGATTTTTTCAACATATCAGGATCTCTGTTTGTTGACGGCGAGGTTGAGCCGTCTATGCGATCCAGCGCGCAGGGTCTATTCATGCTTATGACGAATGGCCTTGGCGCAGCCATCGGCACTTTGGCGGCTCAAGCTGTCGTGAACCGCTTTGTCTACTCGGTTTCCGACCCCGTGGCGCAGATGGAGGGCTGGCGCTTGTCGTGGCTTATTTTCTCTGCCTACTCGCTCGTCGTCGCCATATCCTTTGCTTTCGTCTTCGAGGGCGGCAAGGCAAAGCAGGAGTGAACGTCCCGCATTCGCTTCGTCATGCCGCACGGGCTGGAGGCTCTTTCCTCGGCCCGTGCGTTTTTTTGTTCTTGAGTCTGTTGCGTGGCATAAGCGCGTTGCTTTGCAATGAGGCTTGCCATGCGCCCTGCCGTTTCAACGGTTGCCTCTCATTCATCTGGCGAATTGACAGTCGAACAATGACTTGTATTTTCCGCCTTGCTTCATAAGGCTCTCGTGGTCGCCTGTTTCCACGACACGCCCTTTGTCAAGAACCACAATCTTGTCGGCCTTGCGCACCGTGCTGAGGCGGTGGGCTATTATGAAGCATGTCCGCCCGCATGCCATGTTGCTTATAGCGCTCTGCAGCTGCGCCTCCGTTCGTGAGTCTATGTTGCTTGTCGCCTCGTCAAGTATCAAGATTGCGGCGTCGCTGTGGATGGCGCGTGCTATTGTCAGTTGCTGCCGTTGCCCGTTGCTCAGGTCGTTGCCTTGTTGCGTGAGCTCCGTGTCGTAGCATTGCGCCAACCTCTCTATGAACGTGTCTGCCAACGCCTTTCGCGCGCTTTTTTTCACGTCCGCCAGCTTTTTGCGCCACGGAGCCCCGTATGATATGTTGTGCGTGACCGTCCCGCCGAACAGGGTGGGGTCTTGGAGCACTATTGCCATCGACTTGCGGAGCTGACTTATATCGAAGTCCCGCACGTCCACGTCGTCTACGGTGACTCTGCCTTGCTTAGCGTCGTAGAACCTTACGAGCAGGTTCATGAGTGTCGTCTTGCCCGCACCCGTGCCGCCCACAATCGCCACCGTCTCGCCTGGCGATGCTGTCAGGTTCACGTCGTGAAGGACCTCCTGCCCGTCTTTGTAACTGAAGCTAACGTGCTCAAAAGCCACTCGCCCCTCTATTCGTCGGCTTGAGGGTGCTTTCCTTGCCGACTCCACCTTCGCCGCCTGATCCATCATGTCGAATATTCGTTCCGCTCCCGCCACCGCGCTCTGGAGTGTGTTCAGCTGGGTGGCTATCATGTTGACGGGTCGCAGGAATCGCCTCGTGTATAGCAGGAAAGCTTGTATGACGCCTATCGTTATGGCGCCGCTTGTGGCCATGACTCCGCCAGCCACGGCCACCACTATGTAGGTCGAGTTGTCCAGCAGGCGCAGCATTGGCATCAGGATTCCGCTGTTTATCTGCGCTCTCTCGCCCGCGCTCCGCATCTCGTGGTTGGCCTTGTCAAATTTCTTTCGCCACTCGTCCTCCGCACCCAATGTCCGTATTGTCAGCAGCCCGCCCGCGCTCTCTTCTATGATGCCGTTCAGCCGTCCTGCGGCGTCCTGCTGTTCGCGGAACAGTCGGCGCGATTTCTGAGTCACCGCTTTCGTAAGCAGCGCCACGAGGGGGATGCTCAAGCAGACAAGGACTGTGAGGCGTGCCGACATTGCCACCATGCACGCCACCATGCACGCCATCGTCACCAGTGTGTTCACCATCTGTACTATCGTCTGACCCATCCCGTCGCGTATCATCTCCGCGTCGTTGGTGAAGCGGCTTAGCGTATCCCCGCGGCTGTGCGTGTCGAAATATTCCACGTCAAGCCTCAGCAGGCGCGCCATCATGTCGCTTTTCATCCGCCTCGTCACCTTGTGCGAGATGTTGCATATGCCGATCTCCTGCGCCCATCCTGCGGCCATCCCCGTCACGTATAGGGCGAAGAGCAGAGCGAGATGCCGCGCCATGGAGGTGAAGTCCATGCTGACGCCCCCCGACGTGCTGATGCAATTGTCTATAGTGTCGGCTATCACCAGAGGCGTCGCCACTGTGACGCCCGACGACAGCACTGCGCAAAGCGCCACCCCCAGTAGCGCCAGCTTGTGCCGTCCCCAGTAGGGCAGCAGCCTTTTTATTGTTTTGTATGAGTCTCTCACGGTTGCTTTGGGTCGCCCCATAGCCCTGAGTCCGCCCGGTGGCATTGGTCCCGTCATACCTTAACTCATTTGCGTTTCGTACGTCTCGCGGTATTCCGGGCTCTTGCGCATCAGCTCCTCGTGTGAGCCCGTGGCGGCCACGCGCCCCGCTTTGAGCATGATTATCAAGTCGGCCTGGCGCACGTCCGCTATGCGTTGAGACACTATGATTTTCGTCAGCCGTAATGATGTCAACGCTTTGCGTATGTCGCTTTCTGTCAGCCCGTCGAGTGCCGATAGCGAGTCGTCGAGTATCAGTATGTCCGGCCGTTTGACCAGTGCGCGCGCAAGGCATACCCTCTGCCTCTGTCCGCCCGAGAGATTTTTACCGCCTTGTTCCACTCTGCCGTCCAACCCGTCTTGCTGCGCATTGATATAGTCGGCTATGTGCGCCGTGTCTGCGGCCTCCATTATCTCGCCGTCCGTGGCCGACGGGTTCCCAAGTCTTAGGTTCTCGCGCAGGGTGCCGCTGAAAAGCAGTGGGGTCTGCATGGCAAGGCTTATGTGGCTGCGCAGTTCGCGCCGGCTTGTAGTGCGCAGTTCCGTCCCGCCAATTAGTATGTCGCCGCTTGTAGGCTCGTAGTTTCCCGCTATCAGGTTTACAAGGGTCGTCTTGCCCGACCCCGTCTCGCCGATTATGGCGGTCGTCCGTCCACAAGGTATTGCTGCCGTTATCCCGTCAAGCACCTTCCGTCCGCCTGCGTATGCGAAGTCGACACCGCGCAATTCAATGTCTCCGTTGCGGAAATGCGCCTGTCTCGCGCCTGTCCCGGCCGTGTCGCGATCGTCCTCTGTCGGTGTGTTCAGCACTTCTTCTATTCTCTCCACCGAGGCTCTGGCCTGTGTTATGCCCATTATGACGAATTGGGCCATCATGATGGCTATCTGAATCTGGGCCATGTAGTTTATCGCGGCCATTATGCCGCCCACGCTTATGTTGCCTGTCACGACCTCGCCACCGCCGAGGTATAATATCAAGATTGTGCCTATGTTCAGCGAGAATGACACTATGGGCATCAGGCAGGCCATTGCGTAGCCAACCTTTACCGATTGGGCGGTCTGGGCGTTGTTCACGCTGTCGAATCTCTCTTGCTCAAGCTCCTCGTTGGTGTATGTCTTTACCACCCTCACGCCCGCCAAGATCTCCCGCACCATGCGTGTGAACCTGTCGCGCGCCTTTTGAAGTTTGACGAACATGGCGTACGTCCGCCTCAACACGCCTGTCACGACGGCTATGGCCGTCAGCATCACGCATATTATTATGACGGAGATGTTCACGTCTATCATGATGGCCATGGCCACCGAGCCGGCGAACATTAGCGGGGCCCTGAACAGCAGGCGCATTGATTGCTGGACCATCGCCTGTACCCTGTTCACGTCGTCACCAAGGCGCGTCATCAGGCTCGCCGTGCCAAGGCGGTCCACGTCTTCGAAGCCTATGCGCATAAGCCTGTCATACACCTCGCGGCGCAGGTCGGCTCCCAGCCTGTAGGAGACGCGGCCGGCGGCGTATATGGAGATGAGGCCGCACAACGCTCCTGCCACTATTATGGACACCATTTTCATCCCCGTGGGCATTATGATGCCGCGCTCGCCTCCCAATATCCCGCGGTCCACGATGGTGGACATAAGGTCGGGCTGGGCCAGCTCGGCCCACGTCTCTATCAGTACGCATAGCGGGGCCAGAACCGCAAGAGCCCACATAGGGCGTATGTGTTTGAGTATGATGTTCACATTGTAAAATTAGCACCTGCCGGTTGTTTTTGCTAAGCCCAATCTATTTAAAACGCTATCTTCGCGGTGTTATCAATTTCTTTTTAGACAAAATCAATAATTTAATGAAAAACAGGTTCTCTCTTATGGTGGCTCTCGCTGCCGCTTGCGCTTTTTCCGCTTGCTCTGATGATGACGACGACGATGACTCGCCAATCATCACGTCTTCGTCTTCTTTCAAAGGCACTTCCACGGCGTCGGTCGCAACCGTCACCATCCCTATGGAAGATGACGTCGTGACCGTCGCGCCAATGGAGAAGGATATGAAGATGGCTCAATTGACTTTCGCCGCCCGCGAGATGCCGATTAAGATGGGTCTGGCCGACATGAACGTCAAGATGGACGCATTCACCATTGACAGTTGCATCGTTTCCGGCTCGGCCGACAATTATCAGCTGAAGCGCGAGAATCCTTTCTCCGTCAGTGGCGTCAAAGTCTCCGTGAGCATGATTCCTGGCGAGTCGGAGCAGACCATCACCGGCTCACTCTCCTCTGCAAACCTTGCCGACGGAGTCCTCACTGTCAAGCTTGACAACGTCAAGGCTCACGAGAATATGCCCATGACGATGTCTATATCCTTTGAGGGCCAACTCTCTAAATAATTGATTCTTACATGCGTCAGTTCTTACGGTTGCTTCCTGCGGCTCTCATCATGGCTGTAAGCTGCTACCTGTCTTCCATGCCCACTGTCAAGGTTATGCCAAGTTTTTGGAGTGCCGACAAGCTGGTTCACGTGGTCTGTTTCGGCGTGTTCGCCTTTTGGGTGGCGTTTGGTTGTTGCTCACCCGTCTCGCGCCATTGTGGTGGGCGGCGGCTTTGGTTGTGGTTGGCTCCCGTGCTCTTCGTCGCGGTCTATGGGGCGACTGATGAGCTCCACCAGAGTTTCACCCCGGGGCGCAGCTGCTCTTTCTATGACTGGTGCGCCGATTTTGTGGGGGCGGCTGTCGGCAGCTACGTACATCTGTGGTTGCTCACGTCACGCCATGCGGTTGGCCGATGGTGGCGCGGCTTGGCGGGTGCCAGTCCCGGGGCTGGCGCATGATAAGGTGTGAATGATATAAGCGAGGCGGGGATGATGGACACCCCCGCCTCGCTTGCTTTTATGGTGTGTAGGACTATTTGCCCACCATCACGAGCCCGCCGTTTGGTTTTACGCTAAGTCGCTTTTTGACCATTTGCGCTTTTGTCTCGTTTGTAAGCCGCACTTCCTCAATGCTTTTACCGTCCTCATATAGGCTTATCGTGCCGTCGGTCTCAAACGGCAGGGTTATGTTTATGTCAATGATTTTGTCGGTGCCGTTCACGGCCGCCACGTACCACGTGTCGCCACTCCGCCGCGCCAGAACGACATATTTGCCAGGGTAGCCGCCCAGGATTTTTGTCTCGTCCCACGTTGTCGGGACTTCTCGTAAGAAGTCGAGGCACTCTTTGGGCGCGTCCTCAAGGTTGTTTGGAGCCAGGGCGAAAAACTGCATCGGGTTCTGGAATAGGACGGCTGTCGCCAGGGAGAACACCTGGCTGGTCAGCCTCTTGTTGCCGCTCTTGTTGTCTTTGCTCATGTGGCGGTTAAGGAACGATCCGCCGTATTCCATGCAGCCCGCGGCATTGCGGATGAACGGGTGGAGCGTCGCGCTCATGGCCTCAATGTCGCAATGGTGCTGGTCGAATATCAGGTTTTCCGAAGCCAGCACGGCCTCTGAACCCACATAGTTCGGGTACATCCTCTCCCAGCCTCGGGGCATGGTGGCCCCGTGGAATATCACGAAGAGGCCGGCGTCGGCGGCGTCTGATAATATGTCCTCATACAGGCGCATTGTCTCCTGCTTGTCGCCGCCAAAAAAGTCGACTTTGATGCCCTTCACGCCGATGCGCTTCAGCCAGCGCATCTCTTTCTTTCGAGTTATGCCACGGTCCATAATGTTGGTCGGGCCTTGGACTATGTCGTTCCAATAGCCTGACGAGGAGTACCACATGACGATGTCAACACCTTTCTGCTTGCCGTATCTCACGAGCTCCTCCACTCCGTCTCGCCCTATGTTCGTGTCCCACCAGTTGTCCACCAGTACGTAGTTGAAGCCCAACTCTTTGGCGAAGTCTATGTAGGTCTTCTGGTCGTCCTTGTTTATGCTGCCGTCTTGCCACAATATCCAACTCCAGGTGCCTTTGCCGTAGGCCGGTTTCCAGTTAGTGGCGTATTGCGGACTTACGAGATCCCATGTTATGGTTTGTTCCGCCACAGTGCCAAGGTCTGAACCCACCGATATGGTGCGCCAAGGTGTCTCGCCCGGCAGGCTCATGGCCGGCTCCGCCGTGCCGTTGCCGTTGTTCTCCTCGGGCATGGGGTAGGCTATCTTGTATGCGCCGTCTGCATAGTCGGAGAGGTGCGATGCGCAATACCTGCCCGTCACGCCCGTTTCTGACAACAGAGCCCACGCTTTGCCGCCATCCACCTTGAAAAGGCATGGGAATGTGAAGCCTTTCCCGAACTTTGACACCCTGTCCATGGGGGCGTCAAGGTCATATTCCTCTTCATAAGACGGTTTTGTGCGTTTCCATCCTATCATGGCTTCGCTCTGCGGGGTCAGGAAGGTCGTAGTGCCCTGAGGAAACCTGAACTCTGTAGCCTCGCTCATGACTCTTACGCTGCCCGTCTCGCCCTGGCGCGGAATCTGGTAGCGTATGCCTATCGAGTTATCCTCGACGGCCATATCTACGCAGAGGCGCAAGCCTTGTTTGTTGCTAAACCACACAAGGGTGCGGTTGGCCTCAAAACTCACGTCGCTCTTCTTTATTTTGTCAAGCGTATAGGCATCCTCCCATCTCATCTCGGCAATGCTGTCCATTGTCATGCCGGTTGTCAAGTCGCCGAAGTCGGCCACTATGCCCAGCCGCGAAGGCTCAATCACGGTGCGGCCGTCGTATGTCACGGCGTATGTCGGCCGGCCTCCATCAACGTAGGTGGCCACCACGAGGCGCCCGTCGGGGCTTTGGGTCATGACGGCGCCGTCTTGCGCAGAGACCTCGATGGCGAGGCTCATCAGGGCGAAGGTCGCGAGTGTTTTTCTATTCATAGTAATTGGACTTTATTTCCCTGTTTCGTCAATGGTGAAGCCGGCGCTCCGCAGGTCGTCCCAAAAGCCGGGATATGACTTTGACACCACGCTCGGCTCGCTGATGGCCGTGCAGCCCGACACGAGGGCGGCGGGGGCGAACGCCATGGCCATGCGGTGGTCCTTATATGTGGCGATGGGCGAGTGCGACGGTTCGCATCGGCGTCCGTCCCACCTCAGGCAGTCGTCGCCCTCGACCTCTATCACGTAGCCAAGCTTGCGTGTCTCGGCCACCAGGGCTGCTATGCGGTCAGTCTCTTTTATGCGCAACGACTGCAGACCTGTGAAGTTGAAACGCACGCCCATCAGGCAGCACAAGACGACGAACGTCTGCGCCAAGTCCGGCTGGTTGACAAAGCAGTAGGAGTACTCACCCACATGGTCCGCCGATGACTTTATCGTCACGCCGTCGCCCGTGTAAATGGTCTCCACGCCCAGAGGCCTCGCTATTTGCGCCACCTCGGAGTCGCCTTGCGAGCTTGCCTCTTCAAGGCCTTTCAGCTCGAATGTCGTCCCGGGGCGCAAGGCGGCCATGGCGTACCAGTATGACGCCGCGCTCCAGTCGGCCTCCACGCGCGTCTGCCTGTATGTGTACGGCTTCTCCTTTATAGCTATGACGCCGCCCGTGTGCGACACCTCGGCACCGAACATCTCCATCAGCTTGAGGGTCATCTTGATGTAAGGGACTGACACCACTTGCCCCTCAAGGGTGAGGCTCAGTCCTCCGCGCAGGGTGGGGCCTATCATCATCAGGGCCGATATGTATTGGCTGCTCACCCCGCCAGGCAGGGTGACGTGTCCGCCGTTTATCTTCCCGCCGGTAATCTTGAGCGGGGGGAAGCCCGGCTCGTCCGCATACTCTATCTCGGCTCCGAGGGTCTGGAGCGCGTTCACCAGGATTCCAATCGGGCGCTTTCTCATTCTCTCCGAGCCCGTTATCTCGTGAACGCCGGGGCGCGTGGTTAGGAATGCTGTCAGGAAGCGCATCGAGGTGCCTGCCGCGCCAACGTCTACCCGGGTCATGTCTGAAGCAAGGGCGTCGAGCATCACGCGCGTGTCGTCGGAATCCGAGAGGTTCTCGGGCATTGAGCCTGATTCACAGAGCGCTGACAGTATCAGAAGCCTGTTGCTTATGCTCTTTGATGTGGGCAGCGTTATCACGCCGCCCAGGGTCTGCGGGGCCTTGATGAAGTATGTTGACATTTTTTGCACTATGACAGGTAGGTTCTCAAAATACCTTTTATCTCGTCCGGCCCGGCTATCTGGTTCACGATCACCTCGCCCACCTTGGGCAGGAGGGTGAAGTTTATCCCGCGCGAGTCGTTCTTCTTGTCGTGCCTCATCAGCTCTACGAGCTCGTCGCTGTCGCTCTCTTCGGCTGCCGGCTTGCCATACAACGCGCCTATCCTGTCTATTATTTTGTCGGCCTTGGCGTGGTCGAGGCCCGCCTTCTGGCAACTGAGCCTGAGCTCGCAAGCCATTCCGAACGCTACGGCGTGTCCGTGGAGCACAGGGCGGCCGTGCCTCATGCCGAAGGTCTCGAACGCGTGGCCGAACGTGTGGCCGAAGTTGAGCGCCTTGCGGATGCCTTGCTCTTTCGGGTCGGCTTTGACGAAGTAGTCTTTTATCATTATGGACCGCCCCACCATGTCGTGCAGAGCGTCGAAATCCACGTTGCAGAAGTCGAAACTGAGGAGGGCGTCAAGCTCGCTCTCGTCATGTATGAGGGCGTGCTTTATCATCTCTGCGAAGCCCGACAGCAGGTTGGCCTTGTCCAGCGTCCGAAGGAAGTCCGGGCTTATCAGCACGTGGCCGGCTTTGGCGAATACGCCTATCTCGTTCTTCAGCGAGCCGAGGTTCATGCCCGTCTTGCCGCCCAGCGAGGCGTCAACCTGCGCGAGCAGCGTGGTGGGGATGTTGATGAACTCTATGCCGCGCTTGAACGTGGCTGCGCAAAAACCGCCCAGGTCGCACGGCATGCCGCCGCCCAGGTTTATCAAGAGGGCTTTGCGTGTCGCGCCGCGAGAGCTGAGGAACTCCCATATTTTCAGAGCTGTGGTGTAGTCTTTGGCGTCGTCGCCTGCCGCTATCGTCAGCCTGTTGCCCTCGGGGATGAGTTCGCACGCCGAGCCGAGCCCGCCCATGCAGTTTTTGGCAGAGCCCTCGTCGGTCAGCAGGAAAGTCTGAGCCGGCTGACGGTCGGAGAGCAATGCGCGGAGATCCGCCGCCACGTCGGTCGTCCCGAAGACATGGCAATCTTCCGATATGATGTTCATCTATGTTGTTGTTTTGCTTGTCTCTGTTTTGTGGAGCTACACGTCATCGTGCGTCTCATGTGGTCTTGTCAGACCCGGCGCGTCGCAGCGTCTTCACTATTCGCATCAGTTTCTCACGCTGTCGCCCGCTCATCAGCGTCAGACCCACTTTCGCCCTCTTGCGCTTGCCTTGGTGGCCTATGTAGTCTATTGTCAGGCGGTGGATTATCAGCAAGTTCACATAGCTCACGCTCAAGACGTTGCCGGATGTTATCGAGTATGTCTGGCACTGGCCTTTCGATTTTAGCACGTGGGTGCACATGATGTCGAGGAACGATCCGTCGCCTTGCATGGCTATCTCATAGAACCCGCCTGCCAATGTCACCGCTATCGCCGCACACAGCAGCCCTACCAGGACACACCCTGCCTGCGTTAGTGTTTCATCACTGCCGAGAAACGCCACCACGATGCCCATGCTCAGCATTGCGTAGGTGGTTTTAATCACGGCTCTCGCCGCCGATGATGCGCGTCTGTTGTTATATTGCATCAGATTTTAGTGTTCACAATTGAGGTTTGCCGATTATCTGTTTATGGATGTCTCCACTCTCCCGTTCCTCACCTTATCGGTGCGTATTAATTTCCCCGCCTTGTCGTAGACGTACCGCTCGCCGTTTATCAGCTTGCCGTTCTCGAACTGGCCGCTCTGCTCTTTCCTTCCGCTGCTGTCGAAGATCGTTAAGTTGCCAGTCTTGTCCATCTTGTTATATTTGGGTGCGTTGCCGTGGCTGCTGTCGGGAGCCGCTATTTTCGTGTTGCCGCTGAATTTGCCCTGCGCATCGTAGTTCCGCTCGCCGATCTTTTTCCCGGTCTCGTCGTAGACCGATATGGTGCCCGTGATCTTCCCGTCGGACCACTCGCCGTCGTACATCACTTTGCCGTTCTCGTGGTAATACACCTGCTTGCCCTGGCGGTGACCTTTGGCGTTGTAAGTGAAGTCGCAAGCGCGGTTGCCGTTCTCGTGGTAGCGGGTGTAGGCCCCTTCCCAGTGGTCTACGTTCCACACTCCGGACTCCATCAAAGAGCCGTTAGGGTAGTATATCTTGGCCGGGCCCTTGGCCATTCCGCTTGTGTACGTGATTTCTGAGATCATCGTGCCGCCTGCCGTCCTGGTCAACCATACGCCGTTTTTCCTGCCGTTCTTGAACTCACCCGCCTCTATGCAGTCGTTGGCGCCCTTTATCTCCCATCGTCCCTGCCTCAAACCGTTGACGGTCTGATTTATAGTTCCGTCAGGGTGCGTCTCCTGGCCCGGGCTTGGGCAGGGGAATGCAAGCAGCAGCGTTATGAGTATAAAGGTGGCTCTTGTCATAAGGCAATTCGCTTTCTTCGTGATTAGCGAAAATAACTAAATTATATTGTTTTTACGGCTTCGCGTTCCACTTTTAACCACCATTCTTCAAGCAGAACACCCGTTCCATGTGTTCCGTCCGCAGCTTTTAACACACTGATGTGGGTTGTCTTTTGCTAAAGATTGATTATTTTTGGGCATTATGTCAGACAAGGTCAGGAAAGAGGGCAAGCTCAGCCGCCTTTTGCGGATGACGGTCTTTATAGACAAGTCGCTCGAGCCGCTTTTTACCATGAGGTTCACACCAGTGGCGCTTGCCATAGGCGTGGGGGCTTTCGCCATCCTCCTTATCGCGGGTGCCACGCTCCTTATCGCCTTCACTGGTCTCAGGGAGTACATACCCGGCTATCCTACGGGCGAGGAGCGGCTTATGATCATTCAGAACCTCCAGACAGCCGACTCGCTCTCTAACGAGATTGCCCTGAGGGACAACATGATGCGAAACCTCAGGGCCGTCCTCAGTGGCGACGACAAGGTCCTTGCCAGTGGATCTGCGGGAGATACAGTTGCGGTAACGGCCGCCAACTTGACCAAGCAGAACCTCGCGAGTCTCAACCAGCAGAAAAGCGACGAGGAGAACTCTTTCATCTCCGAGGTCGAGGCTGCTGAGAAGTTTGACGTCGACGACTCGGCGGTCGAAGACGTCTCGCAAGACCGGAGTCTCGAGTCCACTTTCTTCTTCACTCCCATAAAGGGAGTGGTCACTGATGGCTTCGGGGTCAGAAATGGCCACCTCGGAGTCGACGTCTCGGCCAAGGAGGGGACTCCCGTCATGAGTACGCTGGCTGGCACCGTCATATTCTCCGAGTGGACTGTGCAGACCGGCTACGTTGTCATGATTCAGCACGACAATCAGCTCGTCTCCGTCTACAAGCACAACGCCCGGATCCTCAAGTTCGCCGGCTCACGCGTCAAGGCGGGAGAGGCCGTGGCTCTGACGGGCAACTCCGGCGAGCTGACATCGGGACCGCACCTCCATTTCGAACTCTGGTATATGGGCGCGCCCCTCAATCCCGAAAACTACATCAATTTCGACCCCGGAAGGGTCGGCGGCGGCGAGTAGACTTCACGCCATCTTTTTGACGTATATAAAAAAACCTCCTCATCCCGGAATTTTAATGCTCTCTGATTTAGTAAGCCAGCCAAGGCGAATTGCGATACTCGGAAGCACAGGCTCCATAGGCCGTCAGACGGTCGATGTCATCAAGATGCACAGCGACATCATGCGCGCCTCTGTCCTTGTGGCCAACACGAGTGCCCGTCTCATTGCCGAGCAAGCTCTCGCCTTGAGGCCTGATGTAGTGGTCATTGCCGACGAAACCAAGTTCGCCACGCTCAAAGATCTGCTCGATGGCGCTGACATTGAGGTTCTCGCGGGGCCAAAGGCGATAGAGGAGGTCGTCACCCGCGATTGCGTCGATGTCGTCGTGGCGGCTATGGTAGGCTTCAGCGGGTTCGCGCCAACAATGTCCGCCATCAGGGCGGGCAAGGAGATCGCGCTTGCCAACAAGGAGACCCTCGTCGTGGCCGGTGAACTTGTTATGGCGGCTGCGGCGGCCAACGGGGTGCGCATCCTCCCCGTTGATTCCGAGCATTCTGCTATTTTCCAATGCCTCAACGGCGAGCGCCACATAGCCCCGGACAAGATAATACTCACGGCCAGCGGAGGCCCGTTCCGAGGCCGCGACCGCGCTTTCCTCTCGTCCGTCACGCCTGCCATGGCGCTCCGACACCCCAATTGGAGCATGGGGGCCAAGGTCACTGTAGACTCTGCTTCAATGATGAACAAGGGTCTTGAGGCCATTGAGGCGCACTGGCTGTTCGACATGCCTAAAGACAAGATTGACATCCTCGTGCACCCGCAGAGCATAGTCCACTCCATGGTCGAGTTCCCCGATGGAGCCATAAAGGCCCAGCTCGGTGTGGCAGACATGAGGCTGCCCATCCAGTACGCCCTCACGTATCCGGATCGGCTGCCCTCACCCGTAGAGCAACTCGACTTCTCACAGTGGGGCACGCTCACGTTCGAGAAGCCGGACCTGTCCGTGTTCCAAAATCTGCGCGTGGCTCTCGACTGCCTTGAGCAGGGTGGCAATGCGCCTTGCGTCATGAACGGCGCCAACGAGGTCGCGGTGGAGGCATTCCTGAAAGAGAAGATCAGCTTCACGCGGATGACCGATGTCGTCGAGACGGCTCTCGCGAAGTGCCGGTTCATCAAGTCCCCGTCCATGTCTCAGCTCTATGAGAGCGACTCCGAGGCGCGCCGCGTGGCTCGAGACGCATGTGAGGCTATGGGCTGAAAATAAATGTCGCGGCGTGGCTCGCTCCATCATGTGTTTTTTGTTTATCTGTACAATATTGCTGTTTGTTGTTGACATTGAGTTATAGAGACGAGTTGTCGCCTTTCGTTATGCCCTATGGCGAGAACAGATCGAACCCCCGGCCGCCATGCCTTACGGCGTCGGCCAGAGGGGTGCTCCGTCTTTTTCTCTTTGTCCTGATGCTCTTCGCCGTGCTGCCGGCCTCGGGTCAGCAGACGTCGAGATCCGAATCGGCGGAGTCCATCGTCGTCTCCAACTATTCGAAGCTCGGGATGGACGACGGACTCAGCAGCAATTGCGTAAACGTCATTTTCTGCGACGCCGCGGGGCTCATGTGGTTCGGCTCTGACGAGGGGCTTAACGCCTATGACGGATACATAGTGCGAAGCTTCACCCCTGTCAAGAGGGACACGAGCACCATTGGCGGCAAGAGGGTCTTCGACATTTGCGAGTTCGAACCCGACAAGCTCACCGTCGCGCTCGCCGACTTTGGCGTCAACGCGTATGACAAGCGGCTCCGCACTTTCTTGCGCCCCCCCTATAGCCAACGCTCCCCCGAGGATTTCTGCAGCGCCCTCGGTCTTTGCAGGGTGGGCGACTATGCCTACGTGGTCTTCCCCAACTTTGTCGCGAAGCGCAATATTCGCAACAAGCAGGAGGCGCCCCACTTTATTGACCGCCCCACAAAACAAGGCAGTGCGGGGCGAGTAAAGATGAAGCCTATGCCAGGCGTGGGTGGCCAGGTCGCAATGCTGATCTCCCCTCACACATTTGGCATCCTCGACACCAAATACGAGAACATCGCCGAGGTGCGATTCGACGCCAGCAAGTTGTATGACATCTGCCCGCTCGACGCTGAGCACCTGCTGCTCGCCACCGCCGATGGCATATATGGTTACGACCTGCGCTCCAAGACGTTCGGTAAGATTAAAATGCTCGGAGGGCAGATGGTGCAAGCCATCTGCCGCAACTCCGACGGCGATTTCTGGGTGGCTTATGCCGGCAATAAGATTGTCAAATGGATGCCATCGCAGAACAAGTGCGTGCCCATCCAGGGCTGCGATGGCTTATTGACAAGACAGTCGCGAGTCAATGACCTCTTCGAGGATGGCAACGGTCTGCTTTGGGTCGCCACGTGCAACGTCGGCGTAGTCAAGATCGACACCAAGAAGCCTAAAATACAGACAAGGCATATACGCAATGATATGCCCGCCAACTATCATACGAAGGATATGTCCGCGGCAGCCTCGGGAGATATATGGGCAGCCTGCGGCGAGAGCGGATTCGCCAGAATTGACGTGGACGAAGCCGAGGCTTACACGTGTCCCATCCCTGGTGGCGAGGCGGAGAGCATCCTCGCACGCCGCAACGGTTCCGTCTTCATCGGAACCACCAACGGGCTTTGGCGCTTTACCCCCCAGAACGAGCAACTTATGCAATTGCCGCTTGGCCTCTCGCCGACAGATTCCTTGTCGTCTGTCGTGGTCAGAAGCCTTGAGGAGGACTGCCTCGGCAACATCTGGATTTCGACACAGGATGGCCTCTACCGCTACAATGGAGTGTCATTCGACAAGATGCAATTGGAAGGCGACAAAAGTTATGCCTTCAATGTCGTGACCGAGGACTCCGACGGACGCATCTGGGCGGGCTCCTGCGCCGGACTTTTCGTCAGGGGGGTGGGCGAGAAAACATTCAAGCGGATTGGGCGAAAATGGATGGGATTAGACGGCGACGGGATCCTGTCGTTCGCTGAGTACAAGCAATACATGCTTGTCGGCACGTCGGCCGGGATTATGGTCTATGACCGAAGGACCTTCGAGCTCCAGACGATGCCTGTGTTCAGCAAGTTCGACAATAGGGCCATCTACAGTATTGTCCGCGACCGCAACGATGTCGTATGGCTCAATACGAGCTCTGAGATAGAATACGTCGATGTGAACTATGGCAATGTTTACTCATTTACGCATCGCGACGGTCTTTGCAACGAGGGCAACGAGTGCCATCATTTCTCGGTGAGAGGTGACTCGATGCGGATGTAGATTGTCTTAACGTCATAGCTCCAGGTCATGTCGGCATTTGACGAACGGAGCATGACGCGATATGTGCCAGGGAGCAGTCCGGAGACGAGAATCTCGTTAGTCCCGCTAAGATACTGCCATTCGCCATTGTTTATCCTGTACATGAAGTGGTTTCGGGCGGGGTCTGAATAATCAGACGACGCGACGTGTATCTTGGTGGAGGCGTTGACTACGTAGAGCTGCGAGAACGTCGAGTCGTTGATCATTGTCATGTTCGACTCGCCCCCACTGGAGCCATATATGACCTCGGAGACAAATGTTCCGGGCATTCGTGTGTTGAACGACACATTTCTGGTGTCAACGTAATTGACCGCCGCGACCTGA
>SFOL01000103.1 GCA_004552385.1 Bacteroidales bacterium
ATCCCGCGCTGCCCCTCGACTTGCATGTGTTAAGCCTGCCGCTAGCGTTCATCCTGAGCCAGGATCAAACTCTTCTTTGTATATACACTTTATCTCTCAGTTCGACCCCGACAACTTCATTCTTCTAAAAAAAGAATCAACGCTCTCATTTCGTTCTCGGTACTTGTTGTACTAATCTTTCAATATTGTCAATGAACTTTCCCGTTATTTCCGAAACGGGCTGCAAAGATAGCGACTTTTTCGTTCCCTCCAAACTTTTTTTGACTTTTTTTTCATTTTCACGCAAAAATTAGCGAAAAGAGCACCGATTCTCCGAAAAATAAAGAAAATAACTTGCCCCACGCATAGCGATGAAGCAAGTTATTTCCGATCTCTTATCAAAAGGAGCATCCTAATACCAGACGGCCGGCTCCGCCCCCATTTCAAAGACAAGTTCCCCGCCTTTGACAATGTCGGAATATTCAATGTAAGCCTTATCGTAAGGTTTACCGTTCAAGGTGACGCTCTGGATATAGCGGTTCGCATCACTTAAACCGGAGGCCTTGATCTTGAACGTGCCTCCAGCGACCTTCAAATCAACCGCCTCAAACGCCGGAGCGCCGAACCAGAACCTTGTTGAAGCAGGCTCGATCTCATAGAAGCCCAAAGCGGAAAGGGCGTACCAGGCGGACATCTGGCCGGCATCCTCATTGCCGCAGAGACCGTCATCGGCGTTCTTATAAAACTCTGAATATATCCGGCGTGCCAGATCGGCTGTCTTGTACGGCTCGCCTGCCATAGTATAGAAATAGATGACGTGGTGGCTCGGCTCGTTGCCGTGGGCGTACTGACCGATGAGGCCGGAGATGTCAGGAGAAGCGTCCTCACCGTCTATTCTGGAATCAGCGGCGAAAAGCGAGTCAAGCCTCTCGACAAACTTCTCGCGGGAGCCGTAGAAATCAACCAGGCCGGAATAGTCGTGCGGAGCGAGCCAGGTATATTGCCAGGCGTTTCCCTCACAATAATCATTAGCGCGATGCTCCGAGGAATATGGATTGAACGGAGTCCTCCAGCTGCCGTCTGTCATCTTTCCTCTTGCGAACAAAGTCTCCGGATCCATATAATTGCGGTAGGAATGGCTGCTGTTACGGAAATATTCAGCGTCATCCGGCTTGCCAAGGTAATCAGCGGCGGCGGCCACAGCTGCATCCGCAATGGCATATTCCATATCAAAGGCTATTGACTCAAGCATTGTGTCTGAAGGAATATACCCGTACTTCTGACGGTAGTTCAGGCCGCGGATGGTGTCCGTCATAGTCGCCTTCATCGCTTCCCAGGCGAGGTCACGGTCAAAGCCGTCGAAGCCTTTCACGACAGCGTCGGCGACGGCGATGACACCAGGGTTGCCGACCATACAGTCCGTCTCGTTGCCGACCAGATGCCAAACTGGAAGACGGCCCTGCTTCCGGTAGATCTTAAGCATCGAAGCGACCATATCGTTCTCCCTTTCCGGATGCAGGATTGTCATCAGCGGCATCTGGGCGCGATAAGTATCCCAAAGGGAGAATGTGGTATATTCAGCCCTCGGATCATCCAGATCACTGAATATCGATGGCATTATCATCGTGTGGTAAAGCGCTGTGTAGAAAATTGCTCTGGCTTCAGGATCATCAGTGGACACCTTAGCCTTGGAGAGTTCCGCGTTCCAAGCCTCGCGGGCCGCATCGACCGTGGCCTCGAAGTCCCAGCCCGGAAGTTCCGCCGACATATTCAAAGCCGCCTTTTCCTCGCTGGCCGGGGAGACCGCGACCTTCAGCATCACCTGCTCGCCTTCGGTGGTGTGGAAGTCGGCGCGGAAGTAGTTCACTGAATATTCCTTACCCTCAACGGGATATTCCTTGGCGGTGATTTCGTCGATGGAGTCGAACGGCTTTGAGAATTGGGCGCGGAAGTAGATTTTCTGGTCTTTAGCCCAACCCGTAGAAAACCTGTAGCCCTCTATGGTACAACTGTCTATGACGGTGAATTTCGTATCGTATGCCCTGTCCCAACAGCCGCCGTTCTCAAGGTCGAAGACCACCGCTGAGCTGTCGGAAGCCGGGAAAGTGTAACGGCTGAGGCCGACCCTTGTCGTGGCCGTCATCTCGGCGGTGATGCCGTAGCGGGTCAGAGGAACGCTATAGTAACCTGGTTTGGCGATCTCTTTCGTCCTGTCGGCGTAGGACCACATTCCTGAGGCCTGCGCGGCGGCGATCGCTTCCGGCGAAGCGTCTTTCGGTTCCTCCCCTCTTGAATATCTCACCGTGCCGACCACCGGCATCACGGTGATGTCGAAGAGGTCTCCGATTCCGGTTCCGCTCAAGTGTGTGTGCGAGAATCCGATGACCGTGGAGTCACTGGAATGGTAGCCGGAGCACCAATCCCATTGCTGAGGGATGCTCGTAGGTCCCAACTGCACCGCGCCGAAAGGCACGCTCGCTCCGACAAACACGTGCCCGTGCCCGCCTGAGCCGATCCTGACATTAACGTACCCCGTGTAGTCCTCCAGTTCCGTCGTGGCCGGAGAACAAGCCGCCAAAGCACCGAGGGCAGCGATGATTATTGTCCTTATCGTTTTCATCAATGACGATTGAATATTATCGTTCCGCTAAGATACCTATTCTTTTTTGTTGGAGCAAACACGGAATGACATCATTATTATTTCCGGGTCCTATATAGGAGTTGGCTAACATTTCTCTTATAACGCTGATATTTAAATAATTGCACACCGTTGATATTCCTGCGCAAGAATCGGTATGTAAAGGACGATAATCTCCATCGTTATCATATAAGACAAGGTGTGGCGGAAGATCCCGGACTTATGCATCGGGTGAAAAAAGTGGCTTTCCGCACCCGACTCCAATCAGTGATGCCTCCCCGGGTGTATAACCACCATTTTTTCACCCGGAATAATAGTTGTTTGGATCTGAAACGACAATGCCGCACCTAAGGTTGGTGGATGTGAATCAGGAATGACACCTACTGTTCTGCCACACTTTCCTTCCACTGGCCCGAAACTGATGTCCTGTCCTTGTTGGTACACCAGAAGTGCTTTTCCTGTACCAACACATCTCTTATTCCATTTGGTACACCAGAAGCACGTCTCCTGTACCAATGGTGCGCCCCAGTATATTCGGTGCATACAAAGGCCTCATCACGTACATTTTCTGTTCTATGGAGCAATAGGAGACCCGTTCTTCCAGGTATGAAAAGTTATGCGCACCTAAAACAGCATTCGCTTGATAATTAGTAAGTTGATGTTCCAAGTGTGAGTATATTCGCACACCTAAGAGTCGGCATCCACGGTACGGAACGTTCTGTTGGTGTTCCGGGCTTCCAGGTGCGAGAAACCATACTCACCTAAAACAGCATTCGCTTGATAGCTAATGAGTTGATGCTCTGGGTGCGAATATATTCGCGCACCTGAGCGTTACGGCATATTATGGTATATCAAGGTATGCTGAGCCTTATTAGATCCACACAATATTATGTCTGGTTAGACTTGAAGGCGTTATATACCATTAACAAACAGAGTTTGCGTATATCCGCAATCACTTAGATGTCAGTAAGATACAGAGAAAAGTAGTCAACTTGTATATATTTCCCTAATATTATCTTAACATTTATCCGAACAGATAAAAAATGATCTCAAAAGCTTTCTATGTGGCTGCCATGAGTGTGCGTGCCGGACGAACATGTCCGTCAGATGTTTGCCGCCGACTTCCTTCAGATCCCGTCTCGCGGCGGACACCCTTGCCTTTGGCTGTATCCTTCCCACAATCAGGGCGGTTTGGGGACTTGTACCCTTTAGAGTGTGTTCGTTCTGGACGAACATGAATAAATCCCGCCAGCGGCGGGGCTGGCGGGAAGGGAGTCATATTGATTCTATTGCGTCATGCTCGCGGGGGCAGGAGGGCAAATTCATGGGCGGACGGGACGAACCGAGAACCCGATGGAACGGTTGTAGTAGTGCAATTCGTGCCGGCCCGAAGAATTTAAGAAGAGGCTGCGGGCGTCTTTGCTGATGTCCGGGTAGAGCGAACTCGACCAGTAGTTACCCTGGCCGCCGGCAAAGTGGAACCCGGAATCTAAGCGGAGGCCGGCGGCAGGCAGGAAAATGGCGTTGCCGTTCGGGCCGTCCACCTGATGGCCTTTCACGCCGTCCTGTGTGGTCCAGAACCATGTGCAGTTGTCTAAAAGTTCCTGGATTTCATCAGCGGTCGGCATGCGCCACGGCGAGCCGAGATTGGCGGTGGCTGCGTCGTCGGCCGCGGCGAGAACGGTCTTGCCGTCGCCGATGAAGGTGCCGGAGGAGTCATACCAGATGCCCCCGGTCTCGCCGTCGGCGTAGGTGTACTTCGTTATGTGCTTCTCATCGGACTTGCCGGCCTGCATCCACTTGTAGGTTGTCCAATCGTAAACCGCCTTCGGAGCGGTCTCGCCCCATGCGTAGTAGTCGCCGTAGTCCGACGGCTTCGATGCGCCGAGGTTGCACTTGGCCCACTTCAGGCCGCTCGGAAGGCCGAGGTCAACATATTCCATCGTGGACGGGGTCGTGCCGCCTCCGCCGATGCTGCCCTTGAGATCCTCGAGCTTCTGGATGATCTGCGCGAGGGCGGAGGCCGCGCTGGTGTTGCCGCTGTTCACTTCGGCTACGAGGTCGTTGATGGCGTCGATCACGCCGGCTATCTTCGAGGCGATGGAGGTCTGGCCGGTGCCGAGAGCCTCGGCCTGGTCCTTGATCGCGTCGAGGGACGCCACGATGAGGTCGAACTTGCTGCCGTAGTCAGGCATTCCCTTGACGGCGGCCTCGATGGCGGAGAGCTTGTCGCCGTAGTCAGGCAGGTTGTCGATGGCCGTGCTGATGGCTTCGAGCTGTGAGCTGTAGTCCGGCAGGGCCTTGACGGCCTCGATGGCAGCCAGCTTGGTCTTGAGGGTGGTGTTCTGGTCGGTGAGGACGCCCTTGATCTGGTCCAGCTTGTCCTTCATGTCGGAGGAGAGGTTGTCGATGGCGGTGGTCAGCCTGTCCGCCAGCTCCTCCAGCTTGAGGGTCTGGCTGCCGACCGCGGCGAGGAGAAGGTCGAGCTTGCCCTCCAGAGACAGCGTCTGCGCCCTCATCGCGGCCTCGATGGCCGCCAGCCTGGTGTCGAGGGTGGTGTTCTGGTCGGCGAGGACGCCCCTGATCAGATCCAGCTTCCCCTCCATGTCGTCGGAGAGGTTGTCGATGGCGGTGGCCAGCCTGTCCGCCAGATCCTCCAGCTTGAGGGTCTGGTTCTCGACCGCGGCGGTGAGCAGGTCCAGCTTGCCCTCCAGCGACAGCGTCTGAGCCCTCATCGCGGCGTCGATGGCCGCGAGCCTGGTCTCGAGGGTGGCGTTCTGGTCGGCGAGGACGCCCCTGATCAGGTCAAGCTTCCCCTCCATGTCGTCGGAGAGGTTGTCGATGGCGGTGGCCAGCCTGTCGGCCAGCTCCTCCTGCTTGAGGGTCTGGTTGTCGACCGCGGCGGTGAGCAGGTCCAGCTTGCCCTCCAGCGACAGCGTCTGAGCCCTCATCGCGGCGTCGATGGCCGCCAGCCTGGTCTCGAGGGTGGCCTTCTGGTCGGCGAGGACGCCCCTGATCAGATCCAGCTTCCCCTCCATCGAGAGGGTCTGCGCCTTGAGCGCCGCCTCGATGGCGATGAGCTTGGTCTCGAGGGTAGTGTTGACCGAGTTGAGGACATCGCGGATGGCCTGGAGCTTGTCCTGCTGGTCGGAGTTCATCCTGTCGATGGCGGCCGCGAGTTTCGCGATGGCCTCCTCGTTCTTGAGGGAGCCCCTGTCGATGGCCTCCACCACCTTGGACGTTCATCGTGTAGTTGATCTCGGGCGCGTCCTCCTGGCATGAGGTGAGGAACGCGGGTGCCGCCAACAGCATGGTGACGGCGAGCGGAATGAGTTTTATCCGTTTCATAAGTCTTTGGCCCCTCCTTGACCCTCCGCGCGGGGAGGGAACGCTGCCGGGGCGCGGGCGTTCGTGTTATTATTGCGTTACTTCTTACTCTTTGACTACGGTGATGGTCACTCTGCGACCCTCTGCCGACGGCTTGCCGTTCCTCGCCCCGATGGCGGTCGCGGGCCGCAGGTCGCCGGCGGAGAGTCCCTCGCTGACGAGGATCTCGACCACGCGGCGGAGGCGGCGCTCGGAGAGGCGGACGTTGTAGTCCTCGCCGCCCGGCGTGCTGGCCTCGGCCACGAGGGCGAGCCTCTCGCCGCGGACACTCCGGGCGAAGGCCCTCAGCCGGTCGGCCTCGGCGTCGCCCACATAGGAGCTGTTGTGGTCGAACTGCACGAAATGCGACGTAGGGGCGGCGGAGGCCACGGCCTCGGCCCTGGCCCTGCACTCCTCGCAGTCGGAGAGGAGGCCCTGGAGGTCCGCGTTCTGCGTCTCCGCCAGGCGGAGCGCCTCCTCGGCCTCGTCGGCGCGCGCCCTTGACCGGTCGGCCTCAAGACGCAGGGCGTCCAGGCGGCCGCCAAGCGCGGAGATCTCGCCCTCGTAGTAGGCGCGCTGCACCCTGGCGCGGCTTGGCACGAGGTTGTAGCGCAGGGTGACAAGGGCGAAGGCGTACCCCTTCGGGGCTATGTCCCCGCGGTTCAGGAGCCAGTCCATCTCCCCCTTCAGCCCGACGGTGAGGCGGCGGCCGAGGTCGGCCTCGACGTGGAGCGAGGCGGGGATGTAGAATGTGTTGAACCTCTCGTGGCGGTTCGTCGTGCGGACGTTGCCCGTGATCGTTATCGCGTCGTCGTTGCTGATGGACGCGCCGCCGGTGAGCGGGGTTGTCTGGCCGCCCTGCGTCAGGGTGTTGCTGAAATGGATGCCGTACTCGTTGCCACGCCCGAAGGTGTAGCCCGCGCCCGTCCCGGCCCAGATGTTGAGCCACTGCGCCTGGCGCTCCGGCCATATCTCCATGAGGTTGAGGCCCACGCCGAGCTTGGCGTTGTGGAGGTTCATCATGTAGTTGCCGTAGGCCTTCACGGGCATGGTCTCGGCGTCGAGCGCAGAGAGGCGCTGCTCGCGGCGGTAGCGCGACCAGATGTACTCGGCGCCCACGCGCACCCATGGGCGGATGGTGAGGTCGAATCCGCCGCCGGCCGCCGCCGACTGCCTGTAGCTCCTCTTCGCGTCGAGGTTCCGGTACCACACGCCGGTGGCCCAGGACAGCCCGCCCTGCGTGTAGAAGCTCCACGTGCGGTGGCGCAGCTCGCTGTTCAGGTCACGCGGCGGCGTCAGGACGATGTCGCCCGCGGTCCGCGACGGCGTGCCGCCCTCCACGGCGGTCCGGTCCTGTGCGCCTCCCAGGCTGTCAGCACATGCCCGCGTGCCGCTCTCGCAGGTGGCCCGCGCCTGTGCGCCGACGGTGACGACCGCGGTGAGCAGCGCCGTCAGACACACTCTTGCCCATCGGCCGCCAAGCGGCCGGATGAGAGGTTTTGTTAGACTTTTGTTCATACTGCTTTTGATTTAGATATTGATGATTTGTATCATTGTTTATGGATTGATGTCACGCCTTGCTTGCCGCGCCGGGTTGTTATATTCAGTCCTGGCTTCCTTGGCTTCGATCTGCCTGGCTTGCTGCCGTATTGTTTCATGATTCCGGTCAAGTTTCGTCATGAGTTGCCGCTGGGTTCATTGGTGATTCAAGGGATGTTCCTTAATCATCATATTCCGTCCTGCCTACAGTCTATCCCTTTCAACTGACTGGTTCCTTTCCGACTTGGTCATAATAATACGTGCTATCATTCGCAAAAATAAAGGAAAATCGAAAAAAACAATCATTTTGGACAAAAAATTTATCAAATCGGACATTTTGCTTCCGCCCCGGCTGCTCCAATCGGACATTTTATGCTTGCAACTTGCTGATAATCATAGGAAACTCATAAATGGTTTTTACCCTTTTCAAGGACTGGGCTTTTTAGGCTTCAAAGCAAGCTCGTTTACCCACCGAGCTTCCTCCCCCGAGAATGGTTTCCATAGGCGAACACGAAGGCAGCACTTTCAATAGTTTGGACAACTGTTTCCGCAAGTCTGATCTACATGGAAAAAATAAGCATCCACTTTTAGATAAGCACATTCCGCAGCATTTTTAACTTATGAAAACAGGTAGTTTCCGTACCCATCTGGCATGCTGTCCTCGAATATTCCGAAATTGCCGTAGAAATAATCAGTCTTGGGCAGCAGTAAACCTCTTTTGAGAGGAAGTTCCAATGGGGAAATGGAGAGACACATCTATGATTGCCGGGAGTCATGGATAACGTCCCGACAAGCCTGTCGGCAGTAAAGACTATTTACTACTAACAGGCTTGCAAAAGAAAACCGCTTTTATATAAACAAGAAAGGCTGACTAACCTTGTTCCAACAATTTCTTATCGGTCAAGAAATCCAACAACCCAATAGTCAACACGCCGAGTTCATCTTCTTTGCGATGAATATCATCACCAACAATGACAATCTTGCGGAAGTGGTCATTGATTGACAATAATGGGCGACGTTCTTGCTGTTCCTTCTCTGGCGTAGGCATGTGGAAAGCCGACTGGATGTACACCCTGTATGGAGGACGGTTTACCACAAAGTCAACCTCCAACTGTCTTCTGACAAATTTTCCATTCTCATCTTTGCCTCCAAGTTCTACTAAACCGACATCCACGTTATAGCCACGACTACGGAGTTCATTATAGATAATATTCTCCATAATGTGCGTTTCCTCTTGCTGGCGATAGTTGAGAATGGCAGCACGTATGCCGATGTCTGCGAAGTAGTATTTCGTCTCGGTGCCGATATATTTTCTGCCTTTCACATCATAGCGTAAGGCTTCTTCAATCAAGAAAGAGTCTTTCAGATAGTCAATATATTGTTTTATAGTGTCTCTTTTTATGGCTACCCCTTGTGCAGATTGAAAGGTATTGGCTATTCTTGTTGGGTTGGTTGACGAACCAATGCCCGAGGCTATTACACGCACCAGTTCCTTCATTCCTTCTGGATTACGCAGATGGTTGCGCTCAATTACGTCACGCAGATAGGTAGTTTCATACAGACCACGCAAATAGTCTGTTTTCTTTTCTTCCGTTTCAAGCAAAGCCACCTGTGGCAGTCCTCCAAAAGTATAGTAATCCAACCAAGCTTTGCGTATATCGCCACCAATACCATTAAAGTATTCGTCAAAGGTGAGAGGCCATATGCGTATCTCGTCACCTCTGCCTCGGAACTCAGTCACAACATCACTTGATAGGAAGCGAGAGTTTGAGCCCGACACATACACGTCCACATTCCTCATGTGTGTCAAGCTAAGAATCACATCCACAAATTCTTCTACCAACTGTACCTCGTCCAAGACTATATAATAAGGATTGCCATCATCCACTACCTTTGAATCAATGTAGTCGAGCAAAGCATCGGGCTTTCTCAACCGTCTGTTTCGGAAATCATCAAGTTGTATTTCGATGATGTGATTATCAGTCACCCCATGTTCCAACAGCCAGTTATGCCAGATATCAAACAGCAGGAAAGACTTTCCACATCGTCTGACACCTGTTATAATCTTCACAAGTCCGTTCCCACGTCCTGCGATAAGTTCATCCAAATATTTCTTACGTTCAAATATCATATTAGAGTACTTTTTTTGATATTGGTATCATATTTTACACCGCAAAGATAATGATTTTATCCCAAAAGCCAGCAGTGTCCACTTCTCCAAAAAAGTTTTCTTTTGGCTGGCAGGAATTTGGTTCACGAGCATTGGCATCATCATCATTGAGCTGACACTTGGAATGCTGCGGATATTCGGTTTGATGGACTTATAATATCGAATTTCTAAGAGGTTACGAAGCATCGTTTTTACCTTATGTTCATGGTTTCATACCAATAATGGCAGCATACGACGGCTTTTTGTGGTGAATCTTCGTTTGGATGAAGCCAGCCTCGTTGAGCAACGACTGGAGCTGTTCAGGAGAATACGCTGTCATGCCCTCCACGACATTGGTCCATACGGAATCTGCATCAAGCACCTCTACCATGATGGCGAACTTGCCACCTTTTTTCAGTACACGGCGAACTTCTTGTAGGCAGTCAGACAGGTTGGGCCAGAAATATACCGTCTCGACAGCCGTTACAAGGTCGAACTTCCCGTCCTCGTAGGGCAACTTCTCGGCAGAACCCTGACAGACGAAGACTTGCTTGTCGAGTACGTTGGCGTTTACTTTCCTGGCTTTCGCCACGCTCTCCTCCGAAATGTCGATGCCATAGACCTGCGCCCACTCACTACGTTTGGTTAATCTTTTTAGGGTAGCACCTCCACCGCAGCCAATGTCAAGCATCGTCCAACCCTTCTGGAATTCTACGAAGCCCAACCCCCAATTCGTCAGCGGTGCATGGCCGAAGTTCATCATGCACATATTTGCCATTGGCATCCTGCACGAAAAGGTTCTGATTTCCCTTGGGCATCGGATGATTCTGAGGGATATGGGCAATCACATGGATGCCTTCTGCTATCTCACAAGTCTGTTCAATCTTCAGAAGCCTCTCTTCATTGATTTCTGGCCACTCCGTAGTAATGCTATGTAGATTCCCCCGTTTAGAAAAGAATTCACCGCTCATGGCATCGGGCGAGACGATGACCTTAGCCTGTCGATTATGCTCCAAGAAATATCGTAGCCCTCCTTCATGGTCACTATGCCCATGAGAAATGAAAACATAATCCACATCATTTAGGTTTATACCCAACTGCTTTGCGTTTCGGATAAACAAGTCACTTGCTCCTGTGTCAAGCAGGATCTTGTGCCGCCTTTGTCATATTGCTTGCGTTTGCCGACGGGAGGCTCTGTCAAAGTGATGCGAACCACAGCAGTTCTTTCAAGACTGCGGGCAAGAAAAAAAAGAGGATGACCTATTCGGGTCACCCTTTTTATAGTTTGATGTGGGAACGCTATTTCATCGTCACCGAGATGACGTAGTCCTCCGCCGGAAGGTCAGCCGGGAGGGTTATGAAAAGATTCTCACCGACTTTCTTGACTGACAGGGCCGTTCCGTCATACAATGCGGTCACTGACTTGACCTTGGCCTTCTTGGCGACCGGAATCTCAAGGACAGCGCCCGGGTTCTGAAGGACATGAATATAGAAGGTCTTGCCACCCGTGAGAGGAGCGGTCGAGACTCCCCACTCCTGCTCGGCGATCGGGCCGGGGCCGCAGCCCTTGATGGATTCACCATTCACCTTCATCCACTGGCCGATCTCTTTCAACAGAGACAGAGCGGCTTCCGGAAGGCGGCCGTCGGCGCGAGGGCCTATGTTCAACAGAAGGTTGGTGTTCATCGAGACAGCCTTCGCAAGAGTGCCGATGAGCTGAGCGGCGGTCTTGTAGTCCCGATCCTTCACACTGTAGCCCCAAGTGTGGTTCATCGTCTGGCACATCTCCAACGGGAGTTTGTCGCTGACCATCTGTCCCTCGGAATAACCGGCGGTGTTCTGCCCCGGAAGATCCCTCTCGAACATCTGGAAATCCTCACCCTCAATCGGTTGGATATGGTGATTGTTACCAATGAGACAGGCCGGATCCACTGAATGAATATATTCATAGAACTCAGGCATCTTCCAGTTGAAAGGAATCGAGTCGCGCTTGTGGTCCCAATAGCCGTCGAACCAGTCTGATCCAGTCCAGAATCGAATAATAGAACTGGAGGCTCAGACCTTCCTTATGGCAGGCGTCAGCCAGATCCCTCATCACATCCTTTCCCCAAGGGGTAGCCTTGACGATGTTGTAGTCCGAAGCCTTGGTGTCGAACATAGAGAAACCATCGTGATGACGGGAGGTGATCGTCACATAGCCGGCACCGGCATCCTTGAAAGCCTTAACCCATTCCTCGGCGTTGTAGCCGGCGGGATAGAAAGCGGTCGCCGCGTGGGCATATTCATCCTTGTTCAGGCCTCCAAGCTGGAGGTACCACTCCCCTTGCGCGTATGACGCATATATTCCCCAATGCAGGAATATTCCGAAGCGGTCGTTGACGAGTTGGCGGCGCGCCTCCAGATTCTCCGGAGTCGGCTGATAGTGGTTCTGTGAATATCCCGCCGAAGCGGTCACGAGTGAAAGGCAGATTGCCAGAAAGGTGGTTCTCAATGTCTTCATAATGAATATATTTGTAAATACAATCAGTTTTACTCCTCAGGATAAAGCGAGCCGGCGATGCCCATCTGGAGGCCGCGAAGCTCAGCGATGCCCCTCATTCGGCCGTAGCAGGAATATCCCGGGTTGGATTTCTTCTGAAGGTCATCGCACATCCTGTGGCCGTGGTCAGGACGGCAGAAGACGCGGAACCCACGCTCCTGCATCACCTCAAGGAGGGTCTTCATCATTCCGTACATATCCACGTCACCGGCCAGGTGCGTGTCCTCGAAATAGTTGCCCTCGGCGTCACGCTTCGTGCTTCTGAAATGCACGAAATCAGTCCTGTCCCCAAACTCGCGCATCATTCCGACAAGATCGTTGTCAGCCCTGATGCCGAACGAACCAGTGCAGAGGCAAAGGCCGTTGGACCAGTTAGGGACCGCGGCGATCAGTTTACGGAAATCATCCGCCGTTGAAAGGATCCTTGGAAGACCAAGAATCGGGAACGGTGGGTCATCCGGATGGATGACCATCCTCACTCCAACTTCGTCAGCCACTGGGCAGATCTGGCTCAGGAAGAAGATAAGATTGCTTCTAAGTTTCTCGGAATCAATTCCATCGTACCTTTCGAGCTCTTTTCTGAACTGGTCA
>SFOL01000024.1 GCA_004552385.1 Bacteroidales bacterium
GCACACCCAAGACTAAAGGGACGGGGCGCTCGTACTCTTCTTTGTTATTGGCAAAGAAATGCACAAAGAACAGGAAAGGGCTGTCCTCCTTAACGTCTAAAGCACATCCCACATGATATGGGAATTGCTTAAACTCTTGCCTCATCTGAGTGAACTTCACCCCAGCATCAAGCAGGCGTGGGCCTACTTGGGCGACGAACTCAGGACTGCTGCACTCTTTCTGGAAGAGGTTTGCAACCTCGCTCCAAAAGCGGGGCTCATCGGCCTCCCTCAACTTGAAAATTTCTTCAATTCTCATGGTTAAACAATTAAATGATTAAAAAATAAAATAGGATTCATTAAACTGCTTGACTATCGAAAAGTTCAATTTTCAAGAGCGGGACATCACATACTTTAATGACCATTGGCAAAAATCTATGTTGGTAAACGCTCAGACCAAGACATAAACCATGCCAAAACTTTGGGATGCTTCAGAAAGCTATAAATAATATTTAAAAAGTCGCATTACATCCGAAATTTCCGGATGCAACACGACAATTTCGTAAAAGTTATTGCTGGTAAGCTCTATATAATCAGCATCGCGTCGCCATAGGGGCCTATGCGGTAGCCCTCTTTGATGGCGAGGTTGTGAGCGTCCATCACCTTCTGATATCCGCCGAACGCGCACACGACCATGAGCATGGTGGACATGGAGAGGTGGAAGTTGGAGATGAGGGCCGTAGGGACTTGGAACTCGTAGGGAGGGAAGATGAACTTGTTGGTCCAGCCGTCATAGGGTGTTATGTGGCCGAAGGTGGAGACGGCGGACTCGAGCGCGCGCACGACGGTTGTTCCGACGGCGCATATTCGATGTTCAGAATCCTTGGCCTTGTTCACGCGGTCCACGGCAGGCTGGAGGATGTTCATCTGCTCAGAATCCATCTTATGCTTGGTGAGATCCTCCACCTCGACGTCACGGAAGCCTCCGAGACCGACATGCAGCGTCACGTCGGCGAAGTCGATGCCCTTGAGCTCGCACCTCTTGTAGAGCTGACGGCTGAAGTGGAGAGCAGCCGTGGGCGAGGCAACTGCACCCTCCACCTTAGCGAAGATGGTCTGATAGTTCTCGACGTCCTCGGGCTCCGGGTCGCGCTTGATGCAGTCTGGCAGTGGGGTCTGCCCGAGCGAGTAGAGCGCCTCGCGGAACTCCTCCTGCGACCCCTCGTAGAGGAATCGAAGCGTGCGGCCGCGGCTTGTGGTGTTGTCAATGACCTCAGCAATCATAGACTGATCCTCGCCAAAGTAAAGCTTGTTGCCAATTCGTATTTTGCGCGCAGGGTCGACCAGCACGTCCCACAGGTGCTGCTCGTGGTTGAGTTCACGGAGCAGGAAGACCTCGATGCGTGCGCCGGTGCGCTCCTTGTTACCATATAACTTGGCAGGGAAGACTCGCGTGTTGTTGACAACCATCACGTCGCCATCGTCAAAATAGTCGAGGACGTCGCTGAACATCCTGTGCTCAATCTCGCCCGTCTTCTTGTGGAGGACCATAAGGCGCGCGTCGTCCCTGTTGATGGTGGGATATTGCGCTATTTGCTCCTCTGGATACCTGTACTCGAACTCGGAAAGCTTCATTATGATACTGAATGAGTTTATTATATATCGGCATAGCCTCACGGCTACGCCCTTCAACGTTTTTCTTAGTTTTGAGAAGGGGCTTCAGCCTCTGAGTGGCCATGAGCACACTCTTGCGGCTCCGCCCTCTTGACGTGGCTCGCCACGAAGTCGACCGCCTCGTCAATCGAGAGGGCGTCCGCCACGGCGTAAGAGCCGACCCGCGTGCGCCGCAGCCCCGTAAGGTAGGCCCCGGAGCCAAGGGCGGCGCCGAGGTCGCGGGCGAGAGAGCGGATATAGGTGCCCTTGGTGCACGCCACCCGCAAGACGAGCTCAGCCGTGGGACGGTCGTCAGAGGCAGGCTCGAAACTGACCACCTCGAGCTCGGAAAGCGTTATGGGCCTCGCCTTGAGCTGCACCTCGTCCTCGCGTCCTTTGCGGGCGTATTCGTAGGCCCGGTGACCGTCAATGCGTATTGCGGAGTGCATGGGCGGCACTTGCATCACGTCTCCCAGAAACTGGTTCCGTAGGACGTCCTCAACCAATTGCCTCGTGACGTGGCCTGCGGGGAAACTTGCGTCGACCGGGGTCTCCGCGTCGGAGCTTGGGGTAGTCTGACCTATGCGAATGTTGGCCACGTACTCCTTGTCATGATCCATGAGGGCTTGTATGCCCTTGGTGGCCTTGCCCGTGCAGACGATGACAAGCCCTGTGGCAAGTGGGTCGAGGGTGCCGGCGTGCCCTACCTTGATTTTTTTAATCCCACCGAAACGGCGCAGGGCAAAGCGTACCTTGTTCACGACGTCGAACGAAGTCCACTCCATGGGCTTGTCGATGAGGAACAGGTGGCCGGCAAAGAAATCGACATTCTCCATGCGAGAAATGGATTACGCGAGGAAAATGAGAGACAGAAGCCCCGCGATGGCGCAGTAGGCGGCGAAATAGATGAGCTTGCCTCGACGGACCAGGCTAATCATGATCTTGCACGCCAGGCAACCTGAGACGAAAGCCGCGAGGAAGCCGGCGAGGAGGGTCACAGGCGAGACAGTAGACGCCGCCATGGCCTCATTAGAGTCTCCGAAGAGCTTTATGCCGTCGAGCAAGGCCTCACCAAGGATTGGCGGGATGACCATAAGGAAGGAGAACTGCGCGAGTGTCTCCTTCTTATTACCAAGCAGGAGACCCGTGGCTATGGTGGTGCCGGAACGAGAGAGACCCGGCAGCACGGCGCACGCCTGCGAAAGGCCAATTATGAAGGCGTCGACAAGGCTAATCTCATTTTTCTCCCTCGGCTTGGCGAAATAGGAGAAGGCGAGGAGAAGCGCCGTCACGATGAGCATGACGGAAACGATGAGCACGCCCGAGCCGAAAATCTGCTCGACCCTGTCCTTGAAAAAGACGCCCACGATGCCTATGGGGATCATTGAGACGAGGATGTTGATGGCGTATCGCGTTGCGTCGTTCATCTTAAACTCGAAGAGACCCTTGAAGATCCACCATATCTCGCGCCAAAGGATTACGATGGTGGAGAGGACCGTGGCCACATGGACAACGATGGTGAAGGTGAGGTTCTCCTCGGCGTCGACTCCGAAAAGATGCGACACGATGCAAAGATGACCGCTACTTGAGACGGGCAAGTATTCCGTGAGGCCTTGAATCAGGCCGAGAAAGACAGCTTGAAGAGTATCCATAAAAGTGTTGTGCACGCAAAAGCCGCCTCCAAAGTGGGGGACGGCATGCTCGTCGGGTTATATTACACATTAAAAGCAGTTGGCACTCCGCGCCCACCGCACCTATTTCTTCATGATGGCGAAAACCTCGAAAACGAAACCTGCCAATACGACTATCGGGGCAAGCGTTATGCGTCGGAAGCTATAAACGTCCTCGTTGAAGACGTCAGGGTCGTCGGATCCACCGCCAGCCATGAGGATGAAGCCTATCACTATGATGGCCAGCCCCACGGCGAGAAGCTTATAGTTCTTCATCCGCAGAGGGAAGAGCGAATTGGAGTCGTCCTTGCTCTCAATATCAGTTTTGCTCATATTCAGGAAAAGGTGGGAATGATTACGAATGACAGAAAGGCGTGTCCGCAAGCCTACACGTAGAGGTCCGCGGTGCGAAGGTTGAGATACCTGTTGACAGACCTCGTGGTGGAGATAAGCGTTATGACGACCCCGGTGAGGAACACCACGGCGAAGAGCAGTACGAGGTAATAAGGATTATTAAACCCGACGATGCCCGGGAGCTCGCGCGCCGAGAAGAAGACGATGACGGCGAGCATGGCGTTGGCCAGAAGACCACCCACGAGACCCTGAATGACCGCCGACGCCAGGAACGGGCGACGTATGAAGCCGCGCGTGGCGCCAACAAGCTGCATGGCCCGGATGAGGAAGCGCTTGCTGTAGACCATAAGGCGCACCGTGTTATTAATGAGCGTGATGGCCACGAGGAGCATCAGCACGGAGAAGCCGAGCAGGACGAAGGATATTTTACGGACATTGTCGTGGATGAGATTGACCACGTCTTTCTCATAATTAACGTCGCGCACCGACTTGTAGGCCCTGACCTGCTCGGCCAAGGCTGCCATGCCCTCCTCGTTGGCGTATTGTGCAAAGAGCTTGACCTCCATCGACGGGAGGAGGGGGTTCTCGTCGAGCATGTCGAGGAAGTTCTCACCGAGGTTAGCCTCCATCTCTCGTGCGGCCTCCTCCTTGTCAATATACCGCACCGACTTGACTTGTGGGGTCGCGAGCAGCTGCTTCTCAATCTGCCTGACCTCGGCGTCGCGGGTGTCGGGTGCGAACGTCACCGTGAGGCTCAAATTCTCCTTGACATAAGACGAGACCCTGTTGGCGTTGAGCACCAGGAGCCCAATCATGCCGAGCAGGAAAAGGACGAGCGCAATGGATATCGTCGTCGTGAAATATGAGCTGCGGAGCTTCCTCGCGGCCGCAGTGCTATTGGTGTTTGGCATATAGTACGTCTACAATGCAGACAAAGTTAGCTATAAAAGCGGTCAAAAAGGTTAAAAAATGAGAAGTAAAAGTTAAGTGGACGGGGCGCGGCGGCTTTTATACAAAGATGATCCAAGCGGTGACCGAGATAAGCGCCACGAGATAGGCAGTGCGAACCCGCGGCGAGCGCACGCCCGTCAAAAAGACCGGCATAAAGAGCGACGCGCCGACAGCGGCCACATTCTGAAGCTCATAAGAGAAGCCCGGAAGCGACATGAGGAACACGGCGAAAAAGAAAACCCACTCGGCGACACGTATCCGCCGGCTCTCTTGTATGTTCAGCTCGGAGAGGTGCCTCTGGATGGAAATGGCCCCGGAGACCACGGCAGTGAGCGCGATAGCCATGTAGGTGGCAGAGAAGGCTCCGACCTTCCAGAGCGACTGAGTGTCGAACATGGCACGGGCGAAAGCGCGCAACCCTTCAAATGGCGAAGCTGAGAAAAGCTCAACGGCAAAGGCCACGAACGCCACGCCGCCCGCGCCGACAAGGGCGGCTGCGAGACAACGCAGGCTGGAGAGGCGCAGCACAAAGAGCATAAAGAGGAAAAATGGCAGGAACCATACGCCCTTGGCCCAGAAAAGGGAGCCCGCAGCAAGTACGGCGAAGCCCCACGCCACACTGGCATAAGGATAGTCCTTGCGCATGGCGGAGAAAAGACGGTCCACGCCCCACGCTAAGAAGAGGGTGTAGACCAAGACGGGCTGGAACGCGACAGAATGCCTCAGGCCGCCGCACAGGATGACAAAAAGCAAACCGGCGACCGCCCCCTGCTGAGAGGCGAGCCCGTACCGGTTTGCTATATTATTAACAATCAAGGCGCAAAGCGCCACAGAGACTATGGCAAGAGCCGAAGCGAGCCCGCTAAGAGGCGAGACGTGGCCAAAGACGGTGTTCCACAGCGGGGCGTAAGACAGGGCCTGGTCACCCACCACGTAGAACTCGGGATGTAGGATGAGCCTGAGCCTGAGCAGAACAAGTATGGCGAGCATGGCCAAGTAGGCCAGCACATTGCCTCGCGAGAAGAAGCGGACGAGCATCGCCTACCGTTACTTGGCCGCGCGTTGATCGCGGATGCGTATCATGTCCTGGCCAATGTCGTGGCGGAAGAAGCGCCCATCGAACTTGATCTTCTCGGCATTGCGATATGAGCGGCTGAGCGCCCCCTCGATGTCGTCGGCAAGCGAGGAGACTGCAATCACGCGGCCGCCGCTGGTCACGATACGGCCGTCGGCGTCGCTCTTGGTGCCGGCGTGGAAGAGGATGGAGTCAGAGTCGACAGCGTCGAAGCCAGACATGGCCACGCCCTTGGCGTAAGAGCCGGGGTATCCGCCCGAGACGAGCATGACGGTGGTGCAGACGCGCGGGTCAACCTTGACAGTCTCGTCCGAAAGGCGGCCCTCGGCTGTGGCGACGAAGAGGTCGACGAGGTCGGACTGCAGGCGCGGCATGACGACCTCGGTCTCGGGATCCCCCATGCGGACATTATACTCGATGACGTAAGGTTCGCCGCCGCAGTTCATTAGTCCGAGGAAGATGAAACCCTTGTAAGGGATGCCATCTTTCTGAAGACCCTCGACCGTCGGGCGTACGACACGATCCTCCACTTTCCTCATAAACTCGGCATCGGCGAACGGCACAGGCGAGACGGCTCCCATGCCGCCCGTGTTGGGGCCCTCGTCATTGTCGCGGATACGCTTGTAGTCTTTGGCCTCGGGCAGGATGACGTACCCCTTGCCATCGGTAAGGACGAAGACGGAGAGCTCGACGCCGGAGAGGTACTCCTCGATGACGACCGTGGCGGAGGCTGAGCCGAACATGCCATCGAGCATGGCTCGCAGCTCCTTCTTGGCCTCGGCGAGGTCATCAATGATAAGCACACCCTTGCCCGCGGCCAGACCGTCGGCCTTGAGGACGTAGGGCGGGCGAAGCTCGTCGAGGAAAGCCTCGCCCTCGGCCACATTGGCACTGGTGAAGCTGCGGTAGCGTGCCGTCGGGATGTCATGGCGGACCATGAAAGCCTTGGCGAAATCTTTGCTGCCCTCGAGTTGCGCGCCGTGAGCCTGCGGGCCTATGACGGCCACCGCGGCGGTGCGCTTGTCGGCAAGGATGGCATCAGCGAGGCCGCGGACGAGCGGCTCCTCGGGCCCCACGACGACCATGTCGACCTTGTTGCTGACTATGAAGTCGCAGACGGCGGGGTGGTCATTAGGGTCGAGCGGAGTGTTGACGCCGAAGCGAGAAGAGCCCGCGTTGCCAGGCGCGACGAAGAGTTTATCAAGAGACTTGCTCTGACTGAGCTTCCAGGCGATGGCGTTTTCGCGGCCGCCAGAGCCGATGAGGAGAATATTCAAAACCTTAAATATTAGTCGGTAAGACGTTAACTATGCCCGCACACGGTGGCACAGGCTGCGCAAAGTTATGGAAAAATAAGGCTACAAAGCGAACCGACCGTCATAAAAACGAGCATAGATACCGCCGCCGTCCGCCATCGACCCGAGCCTCGACATAGGCCAAAGCCGCACAAGACGCGCCACGAGCGCGGGGCTACGCATATCGTGGTGGCGGCGTGACGGACGTCGTTGAAAACGTCGTCGAGGCTAACGCCAAGAAACTTACGGATAACCATGGCCATGAAAGTGTTCTATTTGGTTTATTAATGCACAGCAAAGATAAGTAAACGGGCGATGGAGTGGTCAAGAAGCGGCGACGATGGATGAGATGGCCGGGAAAGGGATCGCAGAGGGCTGAATAGGCACCCTAAAAAGATAATGCACAGGGAAGTTTGGCGGAAAGATTATAAATTTGCTACCGATAGACGAAGCGCGACCTCAGCGCAAAACTATTCACTAACCGAGAGCCGTGGATACGGCTCAAACAAAAACGGATGAAGCAATATAAATTAATCAACAACGTGATGGGTTGGGTGGCCTTCGTCATCTCGGCCGTCACGTACATCTTGACGACAGAGGCGTCGGCAAGTTTTTGGGACTGTGGCGAGTTCATCTCAACCGCCGACAAGCTCCTTGTGGGCCACCCTCCCGGAGCTCCACTTTTCATGATCATGGCGAGAATGTTCGCCATAGCCGCGCCCGACGCCACCCTCGTGGCCAAGTCGATAAACATCATGAGCGCCCTGGCCAGCGCGTTCACAATACTGTTCCTCTTCTGGTCAATAACCCACCTGGCGCGCAAGATGATGATAGACGGCGCAGAGAAAGACACCGACGGCGAGCCTGAAGCGTGGCGCACGTGGGCAGTCATGGGCGCGGGAATGGTAGGCGCCCTCGCTTACACATTCTCAGACACGTTCTGGTTCTCGGCCGTCGAGGGCGAGGTGTACGGAATGTCTTCGCTCTTCACGGCTGTCGTGTTCTGGTGCATACTGAAGTGGGAGAACGTGGCTGACGAGCCCCACAGCAACCGTTGGCTGGTCCTCATAGCCTACCTCATGGGCCTCTCGATCGGCGTCCACCTGCTCAACCTTTTGTGCATCCCCGCCATAGGCCTCGTCTACTACTTCCGCAAATATGAGGCCACGCCCCGCGGGGTGGTATGCGCGCTGGCCATATCGTGCGTCGTCCTGGGCGCGATACTTTACGGTATCATACCCGGCCTGGTGAAGGTGGCCGGATGGTTCGACCTTCTGTTCGTCAACAGCCTTGGCCTCGGGCTCAACTCGGGCGCCATATTCTGGATGGTGCTGCTCATAGCGGGCCTAATCTTCGGCATGCTGTACACCCTGCGCCACAGCCATGTGGTGGCCAACACCATCTTGACTTGCGCATCGGTGATCGTATTGGGCTACATGTCATTCGCCATGGTCGTAATCCGCTCGGCGGCCGACCCCACAATGGATCAGAACAGCCCGGACAACGTCTTCTCTCTCATCGACTACCTGAACCGCGAGCAGTATGGCGACCGACCGCTGTTCCGCGGCCAGACCTTCGCCTCGCCACTGGCAGAGCGCAACAGCCGCGGCGACGAGGGAGCCCCCGTCTACATGATCAAAGACGGGAAATACGTAGCGGCCGACCACAAAGCCAGCTATGACTACCAGGCGTGCGTGACGTTCCCCCGAATGTACAGCAACAACCCGGCCCACGTGGAGCAATACAAGGCGTGGAGCGGATATACCGGCACCAACGGCCAGAAAGTGATGGTGACAAAAGACGGCGAGAGGCAGGTGATAGACATCCCGACAGGATTGCAGAACCTGAAGTTCTTCTTCTCATACCAGATCAACTTCATGTATCTGCGCTACTTCATGTGGAACTTCGCCGGCCGGCAGAACGACATCCAGGGCCACGGCGACCTGACCCACGGCAACTGGATAACCGGCATCCCCGCCATTGACAACTACTTCTATGGCGACCAGGACCTCCTGCCCGACTCGCTCAAGCGTAACAAGGGGCATAACGTCTACTTCATGCTGCCCCTCATCCTCGGGCTTGCCGGCCTCTTCTTCCACGCCGGCAAGAACAAGAAGGACTTCTGGGTCGTCTTGCTCCTATTCTTCATGACGGGCCTGGCCATAGTCCTCTATCTGAACCAGACGCCGCTCCAACCCCGCGAGCGCGACTACGCCTACGCCGGCTCGTTCTACGCCTTCGCCATCTGGATAGGCCTGGGCGTCCTTCAGCTCATAGAGTGGCTTGCCGCCCTCAAGTGCCCAAGGATGATAGCCACCATAGCGGCGTCGGTGGCCAGCCTCATCTTCGTGCCCGGCATCATGGCCGAGCAGAACTGGGACGACCACGACCGCTCGGGCTGCACCATAGCGCGTGACGTCGCCTACAACTACCTGAACTCGTGCGACGAGAACGCCGTCATATTCACCAACGGAGACAACGACACCTTCCCCTTGTGGTATGCGCAAGAGGTGGAGGGCTGCCGCACCGACGTGCGCGTCTGCAACTTGTCATACCTCCAAACCGAGTGGTATTGCGACCAGATGAAGCGCAAAGCCTACGAGAGCGCTCCCCTGCCAATATCGTTCACCCACGACCAGTACACGCATGACCGCGACGTGGTCTACCTGGTGGAAAGCAACAAGTGGAAAGACGGCCTCGACCTGCGCGACGCTCTCAACTTCGTCCGCAGTGAAGACCCGCGCACCAAGCAGCTGACTGGCGCGGCTGGCCGCATATGCTTCATGCCCGCGCGCAAGTTCTTCCTGCCCGTGGACTCTTCGGCCGCACTGCGGAACGGGGCCGTCTCGGCCGACAAGGCGGACAAGATCGTCAAGCGCATCAGCATAAACACTGGCGGGTCATACTTGCTGAAGAACCAACTCATGGTGCTTGACATGCTCTCATCTTGCAACTGGAGCCGCCCCCTCTATTACGCCGTGACCGTCGGCCGCGAGAACTATTGCGGGCTCGACTGCTACTTCCAGCTCGAGGGACTCGCCCAGCGCATCGTGCCCATCTATGGCAAGACGGACCGCACCGGGGTGAGCGGCACCGTCGACACGGACAAAATGTATGACAACGTCATGCACAAGTTCCGCTGGGGCTTCTTCAACCAGCCGGGCCTCTACCTTGACGAGAACAAGAGCCGCATGGGCTCCAACATGAGGATGCACCTGACCCGCCTGGCCACGGCGCTCCTCGCCGAAGCCCAGACAAGCCCCGACTCGATCGCCAAGCGCGAGAAAGCCATCGAGGTGCTCGACAAGATTCAGGCCGAGCTCCCAAGCTGGGCCATCCCGCACAACTTCCTGAGCGTCCAGATGGCGGAGAACTACTACACGGCCGGAGTCGGCGAAAAGGGCGACGCCATACTGCGCGAATACGCCAAAGACAATTGGCAGGAGCTGAACTACTACCTGAGCCTCAAGCCCGAGCTGCTCACTTCGGCCTACTCGGGCATTCAGAGGTGCATGGCCATCTATTACGAGATCATACGCAGCTGCAACCGCGGAGGCCGCACGGAGCTCGTCACCGAGCTATCTAACGACTATCAGGATCTTGAGGACCTCTCTTCGAGGCTCTTGGGAATAGAATAGCTACAAAAAGCCGAAAGGCCGCGGCGCCGCCGAAAGCCCATCCATGACGCTTTCGGCGGCGCATTCTTTTTTCCCCAAACGCACCTCTGTAAGCGGCGCACAGGGAATCCAACGCAAATGGGCAGGAGCTGACGATTGACCAGTGGACACGCTCTGCACCGAACTATGAGCCAATAGCAGAAAAACTCAACGTGCGCAAGCGGTGAGGGGGGGAAAAAACATAATGCCATGACGCGCCATCATCCCCGACGACCGTCATCCTCCGACGGAGAAGTGCACGCGCGCCAAGGGATGGCGCAGACACGGCATAAAAAACGCAGAAGTCGCAAGCAGGCTGGCGACCTATAGCCGGCCGACGACCTGAGACGCGGGCAGTAGGGCACCCGGGAGGGGAGCGAGCTCTGACGGCACAAACAGCGGCTCCCCGTCCACGCTTCATGTGGACGGGGAGCCGCCGTTTGTCAGCCGTGCCAACCGCCTACTCCGCCTCGACAGCCTTGTGGCCTATGAGCAACGCCCGCGAAGCGGCCGGATAGCCAGGTCGGGAGACGCGGCGGCCGAGCCCCTCGGGCGTGAGGGCGAAAGAGCCGTCGGCATTCTGCGGCTTGAGCGCCATATCGTTGTGCTTGACTATGAGCATAATGGCGAGCTCGTTCCACCGCTCCATCATCTCAGCCGCGCAGGCGACGGAATAGTCATTGAGGAAAGCCACCGCACGGGCCTTGGGCATGGCCGCGGCGCGTGCCTCGACATCGGCCTGGCGCGCGGCGAAAGAAGCCTCGAGGGAGTCCCGGACAGCCTCAAGGTCGGGGAAGAGGGCCGAATAGCGGGGGTAGACCATGTTTGCCACCCAGTTGCAGACCCAGAAGGCGTTTTGGAAAGAGAACGTGACGGCATCGGCGCCCGGCGTGTTATAGCACAAGGGGCGGCGAGTCGACGCGCAATAGATTGGCGTGTAGGCCACCATGTTGGCATCGTCGTTGCCGAACCAGAGGATGCCGCCGATGTGGGACGGGAGACCCTTGCGCAGCTGCGCCACAAAGGTGAAAGCCGTCTGCTGAGTACTGGTGGGCCTCTCCCAAAAATACTCATTGCCGTCGCCGCCCTTGAAAGTGAGAGGCGTGGGTCGGTATGGCATCATCCACGGGCCGCCGGCCAAAGAGGTGGTGTCGGCAAGGCTGAGGGGCGTGCCCTCATAGTGGTCTCGCATTCCCGCCATGACGTCGTGGAGCGAGACGGGGTGGTTGGGTTTCACCCACAGGGGCAAGTCCTCGGCGGCCGAGTCTCGCCCCATGGCCCAGGGGAGGTACTTGTCCATGCCGTCGGCGTGGCGGCGGAAGAAGCTCCACGCCCGGGCGTCGCAGAAGCGTCGCGACTCGAAGTCGGGCTTGCAATAGGCGTCTTTCCATGAGAAGTCGGCGTCTTTGCCGGAGAACCAGCCCATCTTCCGGGCGAAGGAGATTACGTCTTTAGAGACTATGACGTCGTCTTTGCCGAGCCCGAGCTTCTGCCAATTGCCTATTCGGCTCTGGTTGGCATGGGCGCAGATGTAGCCGTCGGGCACCCGCAGAGCGACGAAGACCACGCCCTTGGACCCTGGGCCTTTGCCCATCATCTCCATGATCCACGCCTCATCGGGGTCGGCTATGGAGAACGTCTCGCCCTCCGAGGAGTAGCCATACTTATTGGCGAGCGACGTCATGACACCGATGGCCTCCCTGGCGGTGCGCGAGCGTTGCAAGGCGAGGTAGATGAGCGAGCCGTAGTCAAGAAGCCCGGTGGTGTCCACCATCTCCTCGCGGCCTCCGTAGGTGGTCTCGCCAATGGCGACCTGGAACTCGTTTATGTTGCCTATGACGTTATAAGTCTCGGCGGCCTCGGGAATCTGGCCAGCCCAGACGTGAGTGTCCCAGTTGACGATGTCGCGCATAGAGCCCTTGGCGTGGACGCCGGCCGGATAGTGGCACAGAGACCCGAACATGCCATAGTCGTCGGCATTATATGATATGAAAACAGAACCGTCGGCCGAAGCCGACGGCGTGACGATAAAATTGGTGCAAGCCGCCACGCGCGTGCCGAACGAAAGCGCGCACAGAGCCGCCGCCAGACGGATGAGGAAAGACATAGACCTGGAGGGAATAAAAAAGAGAAATAAAAAATGTATACGCACAGGGCGGGAAAGACATCCATCCCCCACCCCACGCCACCCTAACGCGGCATGACAATCCACAAAATCAAATAGAGGAGGACGCCACTGCCACCCGCTAGGCAGAATAAAATCCAGAGGACGCGGACGAAAGTCGGGTCGACATCGAAATACTCAGCCAAGCCGGCGCAAACTCCAGCAATGTAGGAATTGGACGAAAGACGGAGAGTCTTACTCATAAAGAAACGTGTGTGATAAAAAACAAAAAGGCCGTCCGAATGGGTGGAAGGCTTAGCAGGGGCAAATGTAGTGATAAATATAAGACATAGCCTCGGGAGCATCGGCGAAGATTGCGGAAGAAGGATTAAATTTGTGAAGCTAAAAACAATAGACGACAGTGGACATATCAGAGAGCGCGATGAGACGTACGGAGCTCCTCGTCGGCAAAGACGCCCTGCACGACCTCGGCGAGCTGCGCGTGATAATATTCGGAGTGGGCGGCGTCGGCTCATGGTGCGCCGAGAGCCTCGTGCGCAGCGGAGTGCGCCACATGACGATAGTGGACTCGGACCGCGTGTGCATAACCAACGTGAACCGTCAGCTGATGGCCACGACCCGGACCGTGGGGCAGGTGAAGGTGGACGCCCTTAAGGCTCGCCTGATGGAGATAAACCCCCGCGCCGAAATAGACGCCCGCCAGAAAATATACACAGCCGAAACGGCCGACGACTTCGACCTGGACAGCTACGACTAC
This sequence comes from Bacteroidales bacterium, assembly GCA_004552385.1. Lineage (GTDB taxonomy): Bacteria > Bacteroidota > Bacteroidia > Bacteroidales > Marinilabiliaceae > W3P20-009. Next base: position 13,516 of record SFOL01000024.1, read on the forward strand.
GTGGTTGACGCCATAGACAGCCTGAAAGACAAGGCTTTGCTGATATTGAGAGCATGCCAAAGCAAGGCTCGTCTGATCTCGTCGATGGGAGCGGCGCTGAAGATGGACGCCACCCAGATCAGGGTTGTGGAATTCTGGGACGCGAAAGGCTGCCCCCTGGCACGCGCGCTTCGCAAGAAATTCAAGCGCGACGGAGTGCGCCCCGCCCGCAAATTCAAGTGCGTCTTCAGCCCAGAGCTCCTGACGAACAAAGGGACGGAGACAAGCTGCGGCACCGACAAATGCGTATGCCCCAAGGGCGACGGCGGCCCCGGCGACCCTGCGCTCGCGGACCACGAGTGGTGCTCATCGAAAGCCCAGATAAACGGCACCGTGGCACACATAACGGCCATATTCGGGCTTATGATAGCGGGCGAGATAATCCGCGAGACGACGCAACAATAAACAACAACAGAAAAAAAAACAAGAGATGAGAGAGATAGTACGCAAATACGCGGTAAGGTTCAACACGTGGCTGACAAGCCACTGGCGCATGGTGATGTGGTGCATGCTTATGGTCATGATAATGCAGCAGTGCACCATAAGCCGCCTGAGGTGGGAGGTCACGCAGATGACTCACGGCATAGCCCGCCAACAGCAGCCGCAGACACCCGCGGCCGAGCCATTAGACACCGTGAGCGCCCCATCCGCCACAGCGAAACAGGACTCAACATCCGTGGCGGCCGAAGCATCGCCCGCCGCTGACGACGAAACCCCGTCAGCGGGAATATGGATAGCCTGCCTTGCGGCACTCGCCGCGCTGGGGGCGGCCGTTGGAGCCATATACATGAGGCGCAACGGCATATACCCAATAGGCATAACACTGCGCGGCAAACTGAAGAGCGACATGACGTACCACATAAAGGTCAGCAACAACTCACGCAAACCGGTGGATGTGGCCGAGCCGCTCGTAGTGTTCATAATGGGCGGCGCGACTCGCAAATTCCGCGCAAACGTGGGTCAACTGCCCATGACGCTCTCGCCCAAGACGTCGTTCGAGGCCGACATAAACCTGTCGGGCCTCATAAGCGCCAACCTCGAGCTGGCGTCGGCCAAAGCCATCGGCATGAGCATATCCACCAACGGGAAACGGCACTCCACGCTGCCGACTCCCGTGAGAATAAAGACGGCATAGGCACTAAAAAAACTGGATCAAGTGGGCGCGATAGGCAGAGCCTGGACCCGATACAGGGGGCGTAAGACGCGGAAAGGCATAGTGGTCGACTTCTTCTTCCTGGCTGTGGTGCTTACAATGGCCATCACGCCCTTGCGCCGCAGCGTGATGACCTATGCACTAAGGTGCATAATCTCACAGCCGGAAGCTTTCAAGCCAATAGTGTTCATGGGCGGCAAAGACTCCATAGCGGCACGCACGGCCGACGGGCGCGACACGACGCTCCACTTCCCGCCGCTAAGACCCGCGGTGCTGAACTCCGCAAGCGTATGGAGCGCGCAGAGCCGGGCAGAGATGCGATCACTTGACGAGGCGGCAGGGCTGTGGCCAGACATCGACTTCTACATACTGACGGACGAGGACGAGGCGCAAGACATGGCGCGCTACCTGACAAGAAAAAAATACAGACACCTTCGACTGCTGACGTTCGCCCCAAGCGGGCGGCAGGAGGGCGACGACACAGAGTGCACGGCGATAGGAGCCGCCAACGACCTGAGGCAGAACATACCCGCCACAATAGCCGTGAAAACCGACGGCAGAGTGGCCATAAGGAAACTGGGAGCCGCGAAGTGGACGGGCAAGCGTATTAGCGAAATATACAAACAACTGACAGACAGTCAATAGGCCAAAGCCGGACAAGAGGCATAGGCGACACGACAGCGGCGGCATCCCGGCGGGGACGCCGCCGCTACGTTTAATCATTCAAAATAACTATTTTTAGGTATTGCCCGACGGACCCGCCGATGCTGACTTTGCGTTGTTGGAAGTCGAAGCCGCGACTAACAATAATGTCTTGTACGCCCAACGGGGCGAGGCACAAACGCAGCGACTGCGGATGCCATGTATCGTTCTTTGGTTTTTGAGAGCGAGTTTAGAACTCGCCCCCGCGCCACTGGAATTCAGGGTCGGGGATGAATGGTTTTTTGTTAATAGGTTTGGCAGAGGCATCTTAACCCGTCCGACGGGAGAAAGATGAAGCTCGCCAGTCTAAAGCGGAGACGTGACGCCCTTGAGGGAGGGTCGGCGTCTCCGCTTTGTCTGTTTAGGCGCATCGGCCTATAAACCAGAGAGAAGGAGAGGCTCTGGCGGCTGAGCCGCAACGGCTTCTTTAGGAAAAATCAATATAAATTTGTAACTTCGCGCCATTGAAACGAGATGGGGCCATGCGGACGGGCAGAGACCTGCGGCCGCCCCCACCAAGAAAAAAGCAAAAGATGGAGAACACGAAAGTACTATACGTCTCACAGGAGATTGACCCGTATTTGCCGGCATCGGAGATATCGAAATGGAGCCGCATCCTGGCGCAGGGCGTCGTCGAGTCGGGTCGCGAAATCCGCACGTTCATGCCCCGCTTCGGAAGCGTCAACGAGCGCAGGAACCAGCTCCACGAGGTTATAAGGCTCTCAGGTCAGAACATTGTGATAGACGATACTGATCACCCCATCTTGATAAAAGTGGCGAGCATCCAGGCCGCAAGGATGCAGATCTACTTCATCGACAACGAAGACTTCTTCCTGCGTAAAGGGGTGACGAAAGACCCCGAGACTGGCAAAGAGTTCGACGACAACGACGAGCGCGCCATATTCTTCGCGCGCGGCGTGTGGGAGACCACCAAAAAGCTGCGCTGGGTGCCCGACGTGATCCACCTGCACGGATGGTTCACCATGATGATGCCCATCTATTTGAAGCTCCTTCGGAAGCAGGACCCCTACTTCGCCAACGCCAAGGTGGTGGTGAGCCTCTACGACGAGGCTTGGGAAGGCCAATGGGAGAACGAGAACGACAAGATATGGATGGAGGGCGTAGACAAGAAGGAGCTCAAGAAGATCAACGTGACGGACTACACGTCTCTGATGAAGACGGCAATAGACCTCGCAGACGGCATAACGGTGTGCTCACCGTCGGCCCCTCCCGAGCTTGTGGAGTACGCCAAGGCGAGCGGCAAACCTATGCTGGACTACATCGGCGAGACCCCTGACATAGCGGCGCATAACGAGTTCTACGACCAGGTGAAGGCCATGTAAGGCCTCCGGCTCGGAGAGTGCGCAATTGCTCGCAAAGACAGCGGCGGCCGCGGATGACATCATCCGCGGCCGCCGCTTTAATATGACACTATTTGGAAGCCGTGCCGAAGACGGCGCTACCTTCTTTTCTTCCTGCCTTTGGGCTCATCGTCATTTATGAGGCTTCGCCAATCGTTCTCGCCGTCCTCCGAGAGGTCTTTGGTAGCCTCGCGATCCTGCTTGTCCATCCTGAGGATAGAGATGGCCTCGCCCATGTACTTCTCTATGGCGTCAATGAGATTTCTCTCGCCCGGGTCGGCCAGGGTGAGGGCGTATCCTTTAGCCATGCCGCGTCCGGTACGCCCCACGCGGTGCACATAGTTCTCGGGCTTTTCGGGCACGTCATAGTTCACGACATAGTCAACGGCGGGAATGTCAATGCCTCTCGCCGCGACATCGGTGGTAATGAGGATTCGGACCACGGAACCTCTGAAGTCATCAAGAGCCTTATTCCTCTCGGGCTGCGACATCCCGCCATGCAGATGAACCGACTCGATGCCGACGCGCTTCATGGCGGCCTGTACCCTCTCGGCCCTCACCTGCGTACGGACGAAGACGATGATGTGAGCCTCGGGGTTCTCACGCACAATTCGCTCCAGGAAGAACCTCTTCTCGTCCATCGCGACTCCGAGAACCTGGTGCGTGACGTTCTTAGCCACCTTGTTCTGGCTCATCTCGATACGCACGGCCTTGTAGACGAGCGAATAGGCGAGCTCCTTGATTTTGGCGTCGATGGTGGCAGAGAAAAAGAGCGTCTGTCGGCGGCGCGGGATTTTGCGGACGAGCTGTGCGATGTCGTCATAGAAACCGAGCGCAAGCATGTGATCGGCCTCGTCGACAACGAGCATCTCGGCCTGGCTGAGAATGAGGTGCCCCTGCGATGCGAGATCGAAGAGACGTCCGGGCGTGGCCACGATGATGTCCGCGGCCCCCTTGAGGAGCGCTATCTGGTTGTCCTGATCCACACCGCCATGAATCGCCACGACGCATAGGTCAGACCCCTTGGCGAGCTGCTTGATGACGCCCGCCACCTGTGCGGCCAGCTCGTGTGTCGGCTCCATGACGACGCAACGCACGCCGCGGTATCCGAAGCGGCGCGGCCGGCGCATGAGGTTGGAGACGGCCGGGATGGCGAAAGCGGCCGTCTTGCCCGTGCCTGTCTGCGCAATTGCCATAATGTCCTCACCCTCGAGGATGTGCGGGATGGCCTTGAACTGGATGTCGGTAGGGCGGTTGAAGCCAAGCGCCTTGATGTTTTCTTGCACTACGGGCTGCAGGAGCCTCAGGTCGGAAAATTTCATTCTTACGTAGGGATATGGGGAGAGATTTAGAGCTTCTTGAGTTCCTGCCTGATGGATGTCCACCTGTTGGCGCCCATCCTTGAGCCGACGACCTCAATGACGTTGCCCGAGAGGATGGCTCCTGCCGTGGCGCACTTGATGGGCGACAGCCCGCCGATGAGCCCCCAGAGGAAGCCTGCGGCGTAGAGGTCGCCCGCCCCGGTGGTGTCGATAGCCTTGCAGTCTATGACACCGCAGCGTACGCTCTCATGGCCGACCTTGACGAGGCTGCCGCGTCGGCCTTGCTTAAGGACCACGATGTCGGCCAACTCGCCAATCTCGTTGAGTGCCTCGTCGTCCTCCTTGCCCGTGAAGGCGGTGGCCTCCTCCTCGTTAGCGAATACGACATCGACGTAGCGGCGGATGAGCCGTTGCATGAACTCCAGGTGCTCCTCTACGGTGTTGTACGAGGCGAGGTCGAGAATGGTGGTGAGTCCCGCCTCGTGGGCCATCTGGAGCGCGGACTCTATGAGCTCGGGGTTCTGGACGAGGAAGCCCTCGACATAGAAATGGGTGTAAGACTTGAAGAGCTCCGGCGAGAGGTCGTCTTTGGTGAGCTCGACCGCCGCGCCGAGGCAGGTGCACATGGTGCGCTCAGAGTCCGGCGAGATGAGCGATATGCACGAGCCTGAGTGGTTGGCGGACGACTGGAGGATAGGCATCACGCCGTTGGCCTCGAGGTCGGCCTTGTACTTGGCCCCGAGGTCGTCTCCGCCGATCTTGCCGAGGAAACCGGTCTGAATGCCGAGGTTTGCCAAGCCGTAGATGGCATTGGCGGAACTTCCGCCCGAGACGATGGACGGGTGGAGCCCCTTGACCGCCTCTACAATCTCCGCCGACTGCTCATCGTCGACAAGCTTCATGCTTCCCTTGTGCAGGCTGAACTGCGCAAGGATATTATCATTGGGAACGCGGACGAGAATGTCGACCAGAGCATTGCCCATCCCGAGAACTTTTGCTTCCACTGTTTTTGTAGGTGTGACAGAATGAATTTCGCCCCAAAGAGTCAATCCGCACTTTGACAGAGAGCACGGGACGCATAGACAGGCAAAAATTATTGATTTATTAAGGTCTGAAAATCAGACAGAAAAAGGCGCGGTCAAGTATTAACCGCTAAAAAACATGGCAAAGATATTGCTAATCCGGGGAAAGTGCATAATTTTGCTCTCGCTTTTCGGGAATAACACCGACAGGCACTTCGGCAAGGCCGGTGAAAGCAGGGCAGCCGATTTAAGCTCATCCCTCATATAAGGGGGATACAATATATATTTTCACCAATAGCTCAGTTGGTTAGAGCATCTGACTGTTAATCAGAGGGTCGTAGGTTCAAGTCCTACTTGGTGAGCGAGTGAGGGCATCTGGTGCGAACCGGGTGTTCTTTTTTTTTGCGCCATAGACTTCGCACTGCACTCCGCATCCTGTAGAAATGCCATAAAGCACTAAAGGCGCGGCTGCCGCATGGCAGCCGCGCCTTTAGCCTTTATTGCGCGAGTGTTGGCTAAGCGTCCTACAGCAAGTCGAACATAGACTCGCAGACAGCCTCCACGGCCTTTGGATAGCGGTCGTTCTCGACGTAGTCGTACTTACCGTTCTCGCCATCGACCGTTATGACCAGAACCGCCTGGCCTGTGGCGACGTCGATGAAAGATATCTCGCCGTAGAGCTCGACACCAATCTTACCCCACATGCTCTTGGCAATGCTCTTTTCAAGGTTTGTCAACTTGAAAACCACATTGTACTTCGGGTTCTCAGCGGCGACAACCGGGCCTTCGCTATACTGGGCGAAGAACTTGGGCCAAGATTCATTGATGAGTTTGACGCGGAGGTCGTAGTCTTCGCCACAATGCTGTTTGAAAGTCTCGTCTTCCTCCCATGTGGCACCCTCAAGGTCAACCTGGCACACGACGGCTACTTTCTCCTTGAGTACGTTGACATCGCCCGACTTGACACGGACATCCTTGCCCGCCCAAGCCATGACGGACGAGAGGGCGAAGAGAAGAGTAAAAAACAGAGTCTTATTCAATATTGAGGTTACACAAGCCTTTTGACGAGGTCGCGACGATCGCCCGGGAGGAGGTCCACTGGCGGGATCTCGATCATCGTGTAGCATCCGGGCTGTTGACGGAGCACAGCGCGAGCGCACGAGACGAGAACCTGTCCGGTCAGGGCGGGGTTGTTAATCTCCATCAGGAAACGGAAATTCTGATTGGCAGTGACTCCCGACACGCCGTTGCGGATGAGGTTGACACCATGGCCTACATTGTTGAGGGCCTCGACAGAGGGGACCTCGATAACGTGCGTCTCATCGTGTGCGAAGTAGTCATCGGCCTTGATGGCAGCGGCCACGTCGGCAAGTTTGTAGCCGTCCTTGAGCTCAACGTAAACCATTCGGCGGTGGATGCCAGTGCCGAGTGGAATGGTCATTGAGAGCGCGTCTTTCACGCCCTCCTTGCTCTTGACGCACACGGTGTGGCCCATGCTTCGGCCGGGGCCAAAATTGGTGTAGGTGAGACCTTTGGGAGCCATGGCCTCGAGGATGGCGCGTATCATGGAGTCGGAGCCCGGATCCCAGCCCGCAGAGATGATGGATGCCGCCCCGTGCTTCTTGGCCACCGCGTCGAGCTCATCCCGGAGCTCAGGCACGCGGGTGTGGATGTCGAACGAGTCGACGGTCGCGATGCCCTGTGCGAGGATAGCCTTGGCGGTCTCGGGCACAGCGCGCGTGGGGGTGCAGAGGAGTGCGACGTCCACCTTGCCGAGCTTCTTGATGTCGTCCACCACGGTGACGCCCGTAAGCTCGACAGGCTGGGGTGCTGACGGATTGCGGCGTACGACCCCTGCGAGCTCGAGATCGGGAGCGATAGAGAGGGCCTCGACGGCCGCCTTGCCTATGTTGCCGTATCCTACTACGGCTACTTTTTTCATTTCTGCCATTTGTATGTATGTGTGTTGCTTTAACGTCATCCATTGCGGGCGCGGCATGACACCGCCGCTCCGCCCAGTAACGCAATGTAAAATTAATATTTAATTAACAATTCGGCAATCGGTGAAACACTCATTTAGCGACGTATAACTGATATGCGGGGCATGGCAATGAGGCGTGGGATAGCGTAAGAAAGATGTGCGCCGACTCCTTTTGCAAAACATGGGTTAAACATCTCAGCAATGCGCACGAGCTGACGGACCGCTCCAACAACACTGTGGTTCAGAAGAAAATCGCAAGAGGCGTAATTGCGTTTGTCTTTTAATGGAACGTTTTCATGTTGACAAACCAATGTGGTCATAATAGTAGCTTAAAGTCTCGGTAAAAAGTATTGTTTCTAATCTCTTTAGTTCATGTATAACTTCTTCTCTGGTTCTGAAATCTTTACCAATCCAAATTAAATCTTCTCTTGAAACCTCATCACCCGAAAGATAACGAAAAAGAATATCACAAATCAACACATTGTCATCCGAAAAATACCGAGGATGATACTTTGCGATAAAATCCAAATATGACGTATCGTATTTCATACTATCTATTTAAATACTTTTGATAATGATAATCTAAGAATTCTTTCTTTGGATAAAAACGATCAGGAAGCATCAATTTCTTATTCTGAAGTCCAATCAAATATTCCTTAAAAGATTCTTCTTCCGTTTTCACAATCATCTCATCAGATATAATGATACTATAGTCAGGGGTTATAGCGATAAGATAATTGTCATACGCTTTGTGGAACAAGGCGTTCAAACATATTATTGACGAGAAACCATCAAATAACGAATATGTAAAGACGAGCTCGGAGGAATAAACGATTATACTCTGTCGCAAATAAGCGTACAAAGGTCAATATAATAGGCAACATTCTCGCATAAACCGGGCAAAATTTATGTCTGTCGTGCGTCTTGATTAAACAGAAACGTTATTGCGGAGTCGTCTTTCCACTCGTCAGAAAAAGGACAGACTGCGTAGCAATTGACATTTTACGGATAAGGTCACGATGGCTCAAAATGAACGGCGGACGCGAAAGCGCATTAATGCCAACGGCACATGGCGGAACGGATGTAAAACACTTAGCGGAACCGTGAGCGGCCCATCAGCGGGGGCGGGCTTTTGCGCCGCAAAAGGCTCAAGCAGTGGACTGCGCCGCGGGCGGGGGCGTGGGCGCAAAAAAAGCGACCCCTCGCGGAACTGTCCGCGGGGGGCCGGCTCGTTTGTAAGGGGCGGCAACCTACTCTCCCACACTCGTGTGCAGTACCATCGGCGCGGGCGGGCTTAACTTC
>SFOL01000104.1 GCA_004552385.1 Bacteroidales bacterium
AGTGAACGACCCCAACCTCTGGGCAGCCGAGCACTCCGACCCCCGCTTCATTGTGCGCCACCTGCTGCGCGTGGTGGCCATGTCGTGCCTCTCCGCACGCTGCGTAGCGGGCATCGATGGCAAGGTGGGCTAAGAGTGGGGTGATGGAAAGACGGCCACCATCTTTGATTTTATAAGATGGTGGCCGTCTTCCTGCTTCTTGCTGAAGCTGACGTCTTTTGTCAATGTCACGTTTGCTCTTTTCCGCGCGCGGTGCCCGTTACGCCTCGTCTTTCCAGGCGAAGTTTTCTTTTCCGGCGCCTATCTCAAAGTGGCATTTCACTATGCCCAGGTCTATGCGAGTGTAGCCGGCCATCGAGAACCGCCTTTGCGCCGAGACGGTTGGCAAACAGCCGTCGCCGACGTTTGTCAGCTCTATGCGGAATTTTTGCTGGTTGAGAGCCGTCGGGGCGAGCAGGGCGGCTGCGACACCCTTTTTGAACCATTCTGGCGAGTCGGCGGCCGCGTTGCTTACCGCCTCCGGGGTTTTGGTCTTGTGCGCTTTGCCTTGTGTGGCTCCGTGCCCTATGGCAATGAGGCATACCACTTTCTCGTCTTCGGAAAGCGTGTAGCTCTCCTTGACTTTCTTATACGTCATGCCGACCCAGCATGTGTTCAGTCCCATTGTCTGTGCCGCCAATACTATCTGCTCGCCGTAGTAGCCTGTCTTCTCCTCCAGGTCGGCCGACTTGCGCCCCGCCATCACCACGTAGTTGCTCACGCCTTTGAACTTGCCGTATGACGCCATTCCGCTGAACGCCCTGCTCTCGTTCGTGACAAGCTGTATGTGGAGTCCTGAGGCTTTGTTCGTCTCGTCAATCAGGGTTCGCAGAGCATTGACCTCGGCTTCGGTCAGGGCCGAGCCCGTGTACTCGCGGACGCTGTGCCTCGCCATTATGGCCTCTTCTTTTGTCATGGTTCTCTTCTGAGTGTTTTTCTTGTGTAATGTTTTGTATAACCCTAAGTTAGCTCATTATCCGCTAATAGGCCGCATCTGATAGGCATGATTTTTTTTGAAAAAAGTTGCCGTGGCCGATACAACCAAAACATATAATGCCTATCTTTGCATCGCAATCGGGAAGGAAATCAGTTCCACTCTTGGTTGTCAAAAGGTTCGGTACCGTAGCACAATTGGATAATGCCTCTGGTTACGGCCCAGAAGATTGGGGGTTCGAATCCCTCCGGTATCACGACTTTGCAGAGCCATCCTTCGGGGCGGCTCTTTTTTTGTTTATTAGCGTTTCTTTCCCCTCCTCCCCGTTCCATCCATCTTATCCATCTTGCGACAGAGAGCATTTTGTGTACCACAAAAATTTTTCAAGTTTGTTAACTTTGTCGTATGTGTGCCGCTTTCCGGCCACTGAAGCTCTTGTCCTCGCCCCGCGCTGATGGGTCGGGGCGGCGTTTTCTCTTCATCCCAATAACAATCGAGGCTCGGTGTTTACGGCGTGGCTCTCCTGTGCCTTAAGCCCCGTCCGGGCTCTTGTGTATAATTTTCAAATTGAAGTACGGCAAAGATGGGAAAGGTTCTAAGGCCTATTTATGGGCAAGGCCCTGTTAATGCGGGCGAGAGGCGCCTTTTTGACTTCCTTGAGGTCAAATTGCCTGACGATTATTACATAGTGACCAACGGCGCATACCTCTGCCCCACGGGTGCGGTCTCGACGCAATGTGTGGAGTTCGACGCCATCGTCATAGCCCCCCATGCCATATATCATATTGAGAATAAGGACTGGGCCGGCCGACTCGAGGGCGACGACCTCTTGTGGTACATAAACTCCAATCGGTGTAACAATCCTATCAGGTCCGCCACGAACAAGAGCAAGTATCTCCACTCCGCGCTTGCCAAAAAGAACCCCGAATGGGGCAGGGCCTTCATATCCACGGTGGTCACCTTGTCGAACAAGCAGCAGTCCAAGTTTGGCCTCGACCCGAAGTCGGAGAGCTACAAGGTCACCTTTGTCCTCGACCACAATCTTATCGACTTCCTGACCGACCCCGGCCGCCTCAGCGGTCACAAAAGCCACAATGCCATAGCCGATCTGCAGAAGCCCATTGCCGACTATCTCACCGGCGCGGCCTCTTGCAGTCAGCATAGTAGGACCGAGGTCCTCGGGATGCGCATCGACGAAACGAGCTACGAGGATGGCTACGTGGCCTACTCCTGCACGTCGCCAGGCCCCTTCGCACGCAAATTCAGTGTCCGCGAATATCAGCTCGACAGGGACGGGATGTCGGACCGCCAGCGTGAGATGTTCAAGAAGCAGGTGGAGAACGCGCGTAATGCGCAAGACAAGATGGGGGCTTGCCGATATATCTTGCCCACCGAGTTCTCCACCAGCGAAGACGGGTGCTTCTTCTACGCCAAGACCTCATTCTCCGACGAGCAGTCGCTCAGGGTCGTGGCTCATAAGCGGTCTTTCACTGAGCACGAGAAGTTCCACATCATATCCGACGTGGCCAAGGCTCTCGACTTCGCCCACTCCTACTGTGTCTTCCACAGGGCCGTCTCGCCCGACAATATTTTCATCTTGCCCGATGGCGGGGCGTCGCTCGCCAATTTTGACTTCTCGTGGTTCCCCGAGCATTCCGATGCCCAGTATACGGTGGCCGATGATCTCGCCGGCGTCAAGGAGTCGCCCTACACGGCCCCTGAGATCGCCGTGAATGATCTGTCCGCATCTTCCGACATCTTCTCGCTTGGCGTCGTCGCCTACGAGCTCTTTGTCGGCAAGCTGCCGTTCGAGAGCACCAGTTTCTTCTGCGCCGGCATGGGCGGGGTCCTGCCGCAAGAACTCCTGCCGTCGGCCATCGTGCCTGGCCTGCCCAAGTGGGCCGACACTCTGGTATCGAAGGCTGTCGTCGACTCGCCCGATAAGCGATGGGCCTCTGCGCGGGAGCTCCTCGACTTCCTCAAGGAGCATCTCGCGCCTGCCGGTCAGGAGCGCGGGCACCAGGACCTCCAGTCTGTTTGCCTCCCCGCCTCCACGGTGGTATACCTTAAGGATCTCAAGCCGGGCGACAGGATCTCAAACGATCTTGTTCTCTATGACGAGATCGGGCACGGCACGTTCGGGAGGGTCTTCAAGGCCAAGCACGTCTTCAACGAGAAGTATTTCGCCGTCAAGCTCTTTGACCGCGACACGCCTTTTGAGGCCGCAAAGTGTGAATATGACGCGCTCGCCAACCTACAGCATCCAAACATTGTCAAGTACGAGTATAACGGGATCTCACACCAAGGCCTGTTCTATACACTCATGGAGCTGCTCGAGGGCGAGAACCTCGGGGGCTACGTGAGCGGCAACAAGTCGATGCCCGTGAGGTTCGTTTTCCTCTTGGCCAGGCAGATGCTCTCCGCCCTCGTCGAGATGCAGTCGCGGACGCCGCCCATCTTCCACCGCGACATTAAGCCGCAGAACATCGTCTGGGACAGGGGCGAGAGGTTCGTGCTTATCGACTTCAACATTTCGGCTACGGTCGACAATCACTCCATCGCGGGAACCAAGCCTTTCGTCGCGCCCGATCTCATGACCGATGGCGGCAAGATGACGTGGGACGAGTCGGCCGACACCTTCTCGCTCGGCGTCACGCTTTATCAACTCCTGACCCACGCCCTGCCATGGCAAGGCTGCGGCAATGCGCCAAAGATGTCCGAGAAGCCCACCGACATCCGCGTCTACAACAATGGCATATCCGACGCCTTCGCCGACTTTGTCATGCGAGCCATCATTACCGACCGCGACAAGCGTTTCGCCTGCGCCAAGGATATGCTCTCCGCCCTCACATCCATTGGCGAGGACGGTCTGCTCCCTGCGCCGCAACCTAAGCAACTGCCTAAGCGTCATGCGACAGATGTTGACATCGTCGACTACGTCAACTCGCTCTACAGCCAGAGCAGGCACGGCAACGGCGGCACGCGCGCTTCTGTCAGGAGCGGGGCCGCCTCCGCGCTCGACGACGCGACATACGTCACCACCAAGCTCGACAAAATTCTACTCCCCGACATCAAGAGCCTCAATTACCGCCTCGTAATCATCACCGGCAACGCCGGCGACGGCAAGACTGCATTCATCCGCAAGGTCGAGCGCGAGGGCGAACGTCTCAAGCCTCTCACGACGAACAACGGGTCTGAGTTTTTCATTAACGGCGTGCGTTTCCTCACCAACTATGACGGTTCGCAAGACGAGGACGACAAGGTCAACAATGATGTCCTGTTGGAGTTCTTCAGCCCCTTCTTCGGGCTCTCGGACTTCAACAAGGCCGCCGAGGGAAGAATCATTGCCATTAATGAGGGGCGGCTCGTCGACTTCCTGTCGCAGCAGCCGAAACTTAAGGTCTTGAGAGACAATATTGAGGACTTCTCTTATGACAGTGGGGACACGCGGCTTCTCCCCGGTCTTATGGTAATCAACCTCAACAAGAGGTCGGTCACCGCGCGGGCCGACGGCGGCAGCCTCGTTGCCAGGCAGGTGGCCGCACTGACTGCGCCGGAGCTCTGGGGCAAGTGCGCCTCATGCCCTGTCGCGGGCAAGTGCTTCATAAAATATAATGTCGACACTTTCGCCGACCGCGCCTCGGGCCACGAGGTCGTCGGCAGGCTCGAGTGGCTGCTGCGTATCGTCGTCTACAGGCGCGAGATGCACATCACCATGCGAGACCTCCGTTCCCTCATCGCCTTCATGCTTACGCGAGACTACTCTTGCAACGAGGTCAAGCGGCTCGTCATGTGGAACGAGGAGGCCAAGATGCCTTGGCTCTATTGGCAATACTATTATTTCAACGTCACTGCGCCTCCCGTCGAGCCGCCGATCCACAGCGGTTTCGATTTGCCGCCGCTCGATTCGTCTGACCGTCTCGTCAAGCTCTTGCGCGATACCGACGTCGCCGAGGTCGCTGTGCCGCCGGCCGACAGGGATCTCTTCTTCAAGCGGCTCGCCGAGACCGACTACCTGGTGTTCGACTCACGCGGCCTCTCCATGATCAGCCAGTTCAACGACGTCAGGCAATACTGCCGACACGTGGCCGACGCCGAGTCTGTCATCCATAAGTCGCTCATCCGCCACCAGTATTTCGAGGGTGCTGATACCGACGGATGCTCTTCTTTCAAGAGGAGGCTGCCTTTCAGGCACATGCCCGAGTTCTGCGACAAGCTGTCACAGGCCGATCCTGATGCCTTCGCGGCACTCAAACTCAGTCTCGCCAAGGCCATCTCGGCAAGCGAGGGGTGCAACAGCGACTACCTGACCGATGGCTACATGATGCTCGCCAATACCCACGTCAACGACCCCGTGTCTAAGAGTTTCAGAAGATTCCCGCTCTGCGAGTTCGAGCTCTTTGTCAACGATGCCGGTGGACTTATGCAGTACGTCGAGTATGAGAACGACAGCTTCACTTTCCGCCATAAGGCTGACTCTTTTATCCGACTCACCATCACGCTCGAGCTTTTCGACATGCTCATGTACATCCAAAACGGCTTCTCGCCATCGGTCAACGACCTGCGAGGCCGCTTCATTGAGCTGCAGGTCTTCAAAAACCTGCTCGAGAGCAAGTCTTACTCCGAAATACTTGTCACCAACAACTATAAGAAGTATAGCGTCATTTCCATTGACAAGGACAGGAACATCTTAATCAAATCGCTTGAGGAGCCCGCCGAGGCCCGACTGGCGCAACATAAATAGGGTCCACTGAATAACCATAAAAGTCTAAAAATCAACGAATTAATAACAACAAACAGGGCGTTTTT
>SFOL01000025.1 GCA_004552385.1 Bacteroidales bacterium
CATATCAACCACCAACGAGTTCACCATCATTGTGGCTGAGGAGGATGTCGATGCGGCGTTCGCAATTTTGAAGAACCTCAAGCAGAGCGGCAAGATTATTGAGTAGGGCTTGGCGATGCGTATCATACTGCCGCTTTTTTCCGGCTCATGGCGTCATGGCCTCTGGCGGGCGTTTGCCTTGTCCGCCCTCGTCTTGCTCGGTTCGCACGTCGCCTATGCACAGCAAATGATGGCCAAGGGGGCGCGGAGCTCGGCTCGGTCGGGGCAGTCGTCTGGGCAGTCTGCAAAGTCGAATTCAAAGTCAAAGTCACCCCTGCCCAGCGTCAAGGCGTGGCGCATGGCGGATGACTATACCGCCGCCGACACGGCCGTCGTCGACACCATTTTGGCCGAGCACCAGGTGAACAACCCCATCTGGCGAAAGAGCCTCTCGTGCGTCACTCTTGGCAACCTCGGCTCGCCAAGCATGGCCACTTTCTACCCAGCCGTCAGGCGTGACTATGGCAACGTGTTCTATAATAGCCTCAAGCTACAGACACTCGATCCCGAGGACTTTACCTTTTACAACACCGTCACGCCATACGCCAACTTGACCTACCAGAAGGGCATTCCGAAGGCGCAGAGGGAGGAGTTTTTTTCCGTCTTGTTCACGCAGAACGTCAACCGCAAGTGGAACATCGGAACCAAGATGGAGATTAACTCGTCCATAGGGCGCTACGAGGCCCAGGGGGTCAGCAATTTCAAGATGGGTTTCTGGTCGTCTTATGACGGCGACCTCTATGGCATGCAGCTCCAGGCTTGGTATCAAAAGTTTGATATCGAGGAGAATGGCGGAATCTCTAATGACACCATCATCCTCCATCCCGAACTGTATGATTATGATAAGGCGCAAGATGTCCCTGTACAATTTATGAACGCGGGCAACAGGCTCGCCTCTTACAGGCTTCTCCTTGCGCAAAAGCTCGACATCGGGGCCGTCACGAGGTCGGAGGGCGACAGCGTCGATGTCGACGTGCCTGTGGCCACGGCTTTCTACAAGTTTTACATTGACCGCTCACATCACGAGTTCTCTATTGGAGACCTCTCTGCCTATTCCGACGACGACAACATCCAGCTCCCCGGCGTGTTTATCAACCCGTCGTATACTCACGATTCTCGTAAGTATATGCTCGTCAGTAACTTGTTTCAGCTTAAGCTGAACGAGGAGTTCAATTCCCTGCTCCGCTTCGGACTGCGTGCTTATGTGGGGAGTGACGTCAGGCAATACTATTGGGATGACGAAAGCGAGGTCGCTTATGACGAGGAGACGGAGGAGCCGTACCTCGTCTTCCGTCGTAATGGCAAAAACCGGGTCAGCTCTTATGTCGGAGGCCAGATTTTCAAGAATATAGGTGAAAGGCTGCGTTGGAATGCCGGCGTAAGGTTTGTCATGCAGGGCTATGACGCAGGTGATCTTAGGGCCGACGGCAATCTCGATGTCACCATAGGCTCTGGCAGATGGGCCACAGGCCTCTGGGGCAAGGCCGTATACTCGCTCCGGACCCCCACTCTGTGGGAGGAGTCTTTCACTTCAAACCACTACGAGTGGAATGTAAACCTCGAGAGGGAGCAAAACCTCGACATCTCGGCGGGTCTCCGCATTCCGGGAGTCGGGATCGAGGTGTCAGCGTTCAGCTCCACGCTGAGCAACCGCGTCTTCTTCGCATCTGACGGCACCCCCTCTCAAAAGGATGACGTGACCCAAGTCATGGGCGTCTACGCGCGTGGCCATTTTGTACAGCCGCGCACAGGGCTCAATTCCATCATCCGACTCGCCGTGCAAAAGACTTCGGACAACGATGTCGTGCCGGCGCCTTCGTTCGCACTCACGGCAACGTCATATTGGGAGAGGCTTTTCTTTGGCGTTCTGCTCACGCAAATTGGTTTCGACGTGAGGTTCAACACCAGCTACTACTCGCCGGCCTATATTCCCGCGCTCATGCAGTTCGTGCCGCAGTCCGAGCGGAAGACGGGCGGATACGGATATTTCGACCCGTTCATCAATTTCCACCTGAAGAAAATCAGGGCCTACGTGAAGTATGAGCACGTGAATAATCACTGGGGGTCGAACGATTATTTCCACACCATTCACTACCCGGCCAACCCGGCTACTTTTAAATTCGGCCTCTCCTGGAATTTCTACGATTAAATGCAGATTGATAAGCTTCAAGAGTATATAGACGGGCTCAACGCCCCGCAGCGCGAGGCCGTAATGGCTACCGAGGGGCCTGTGCTCGTCATAGCGGGTGCCGGTTCAGGCAAGACGAGGGTGCTGACGTTGCGCATAGCCTACCTCATCTCCGAAGGCGTCAAGCCGTATAACATTCTCGCGCTGACGTTTACCAACAAGGCGGCGAAGGAGATGAAGGAGCGTATCGCGGGCATTGTCGGCGCCGACTTGGCAAGGCAGCTGTGGATGGGTACTTTCCACTCAGTCTTTGCCAAGATTCTGCGTATCGAGGCGGGGCATATCGGCATCTCGCCGGACTTCACCATATACGATACCACCGACTCCAAGGCTCTCATCAAGAGCATCATGAAGGACTTGGGGCTTGCCAATGACAAGAGCTACACCCCTCAAGCGGTACTCGGCTCCATATCTTCCGCCAAGAACGATCTCATTCTCCCGTCGGCCTATGCCGCTGACCCTAAGTACGTCAATGCTGACAAGGCTGCGGGACGGCATCGTACCGCTGAAATCTACAGGATCTATGTCGAGGAGTGCCGCAAGTCGAACGCGCTCGATTTTGACGACCTGCTGCTCTACACCAACATGCTCTTCCGGGACTGCCCGGATGTGCTTGACAAGTATCAGCAGAAATTCCCCTACATCCTCGTCGATGAGTATCAGGACACTAACATGTCCCAGTACTCCATAATCAACAGGCTCGCCAAGTCCAAGCAGAACATCTGCGTCGTGGGCGATGATGCGCAGAGCATCTACAGCTTCCGCGGTGCCAGGATTGAGAATATACTCAATTTCCAGACCGACTATCCTCAGTGCCGACTATTCAAGCTTGAGCAGAACTACAGGTCTACTCAGAATATTGTCGGAGCGGCTAATAAGCTCATCGCGCACAATCTGGCTCAGATCCCCAAGAACGTGTTCTCTCGTGGAGACGACGGAGACAAGGTCAAGGTCTGGCCATGCGCCACCGACCGACTCGAGGCGCGCAGGGTGGTGGCCGATGTCGCGTTGCGCATGAGGGCGGAGAATAAGTCGCCCGACGATTTCGCCATCCTCTACCGCACCAATGCACAGAGCCACGTCCTTGAGGACGAGATGCGGACGGCGGGAATCCCTTACAAGATCTATGGCGGAACGGCATTCTTTCAGCGAGCCGAGGTCAAGGATGTCCTTGCGTATCTCAGACTCGCTGTCAACCAGAATGATACCGAGTCTCTGCGCCGCATTATCAATGTGCCGAAACGACAGATCGGCGATACCACGGTTGACAAGATTGCGGCTTTCGCACGTTCGCATAATATGACCATGTGGGATGTCATGAGCTACCCCAGAAACCTCGAGCAGGTGGGGCTCAACGGACCCACTCAGGCGCGAATCTCGCGTTTTGTGGCCATGATGGACATTTTGGCACAGCAGTCCGGCACTCTCGGAGCTTACCCGTTTGCTGTCGAGGTCCTCTCGCAGAGCGGTCTGTTGCAGGAGTTAAGCTCTAAAAAAGACGACCAGGATGGAAAGGATCGCTTCGCGAATGTGCAGGAGCTCCTTAACGACATAAAGTATTTCGCCGACCGTATTGCCGACGAGGGCGACGACTCCGGCTCTGAGGATAATATCAGGGGATATTTGATGCAAGAGAGTCTCAACACGGACATTGACGAGGACGATGACAACCCCAAGGTCTCTTTGATGGCAATCCACTCAAGCAAGGGGCTCGAGTTCGACTCCGTCTACATCGTTGGTGTCGAAGACGAGATTTTCCCCGGTTCCAAAGGTATTGCCGACCCATCCTCGATCGAGGAGGAGCGCAGGCTCATGTATGTAGCCCTGACACGCGCCAAGAGGTCTTGCGTGGTAAGCTATGCCACTGAGCGGTATAAGTTTGGCAAGAGTGAGGTTTGCCACCCGAGCCGTTTCGTGGCAGAGCTTGATCCGCAATATTGCGATAAGCCGGTCGAGAGCGGCTGTCGGGAGTCTGGCCCTGCTGGAGGCTTCCGCTACGGCGGCCGGACAGCGGGCGCTTCGAGGGTTGGCGGGGGCGGATACGGCCGCCAGCCCGCGGGTGGGCCATTCGCGCATTCTTCCGCCGTCGGGAGGCGTGGCGCCGTCCCGGCAGGGCAGACGCTGCCATCTAATTTCAGGAGGATTGGGGTGCGCCCCGCCGATGCCGAGCCTGAGCGCAAATTGGCCGAAACACCCGACGGGCTCTATCGTGTCGGCGCACGAGTTGAGCATGACCGTTTCGGCACGGGTACGGTCGTCGGCATCACATGCTCAAATATGAACGACGTCAAGTTGCGCATAGCTTTCGATAAGAGCAACGAAGAGAAGACGCTTTTGCTTAAATTCGCACGCATCAAGCGTCTATAAAGAGTCCTTTAGTCAAGATCCCACACAAAAAAGATTAATAACGATGAAAGTTAACACACTGATATCCGTGGCTGTCATGGCTGTCGCCATTGTCTGCGGGGGCTGCTCGCGCAAGGGCAGCTCCAGCATCAGCTCTGGCCATAAGAACTCAACGTCAAGGGTGACGCCAAAGGTGCGTTCGGAGCACGACGCCGAGGCGGAGAGGCAGGAGGCGCTCAAAGCCGCGCAAGATGCCGAGGCCAAAGCTAAGGCTGCGGCTGCTGAGGCGGCCGCGGCTGCTCAAAAAGCGAAGGAGGATGCCGAGGCCAAGGCCAAGGCTGCCGCTGCCGAGGCGGCTGCGGCTGCTCAGAAGGCTAAAGAGGAAGCCGAGGCTGCCGTCGTGGTCAAGGAGGAGAAGGTTAAGATTATCGAATCGAATGCCGAGACCGACGATTCTCACCGCTACCATATCATCATCGGCTCGTTTAAGCAGCTTCCCAACGCCCGCCAGCAGTGCCAGGACGCCATCTCAAAGAACTTCCTGCCAAGCATTATGGAGAACGAGGAGGGCATGTACCGAGTGGCTGTATACTCGTCCGGCACCGAGTCCGCCGCACGCAAGAAGATATCTGAGCTACGCAAGAAATATAAGGAGTATATTGGCATGTGGCTTCTCATTGAGAAGAAATAAGCGTGCCTCAGTCAATTATTTACCACAAAGAAACAATGTTCAAGCACTTTTACGTTCTATTGGCGTTTCTCTCTCTTTGCGCGGCCTCCATGGCGCAGCCCAACGCCCCCGACATTGTAGTCTCCAAAGACGGAAAGGGTCAGTTCGCTTCCATTCAGGAGGCGGTGCTCTCTGTGCGCGACTACAAACCCAGCCGAACCACCATATATGTCAAGGACGGACTCTACGAGGAGAAGCTCCTGATCCCCGCTAATAAGTGTGACATTACCATCATCGGTCAAAGCCGCGACGGGGTGATCATCTCGCACGGCGACTATGCGGGACTCAATAACATGGGTACCTTCAATACGTGGACGGTTCGAGTGGATGGTGACGGCATACGCATGGAGAATCTCACCATCCGCAACACGGCGGGCAGGGTGGGGCAGGCTGTGGCTCTGCACGTCGAGGGTGACAAGTGCGAATTTGCCAGGGTGAAGCTCCTTGGCAATCAGGACACCCTTTTTAATGGCGGTAACGGCAGTCGGCAGTATTTCTCCCAATGCTATATTGAGGGCACTACCGATTTCCTCTTTGGCCCCGCCACCGTCGTAATGGACTATTGCGAACTGCATTGCAAGGCCGACTCTTACATCACGGCGGCATCAACCCCAGCCTCGGTCAAGTGGGGTTACGTCTTGCGACACTGCGACATTACGGCCGATGCCGGCCTGGCGAGGGTTTTCCTCGGCCGACCGTGGCGCGAATTCGCCTCAGTGACGCTTATTGACTGCTCTCTCCCGTCATGCATCGCTCCCGAGGGGTGGCACAACTGGGGGAGGGCCGAGAACGAGCAAACCGCGCGTTATGCCGAGTTCGGATGCAAAGGGGAGGGCAGCGGCTCGTCTGCCCGTGTGGCGTGGGCCACCTGCGCCACGGCTGCCGACGCTCCGGCCGATGCCGTCTCGTTTTCGCCATTTGACGCAGTGTCTGGATGGACTCCGGCCTACTCGTTGAAAAAATAACTTATTCATCAATGTCAGCATGGCGGGGCGCTTACGCATGACTCCGCAAGGCTCTTAAAGATGGTTGCTATGAAATCAAACTTACTCGCGGCTGTGGCGTCGTTGGCCTTACTCGCCTCGTGTGTAGGCTCGCAGACAGAAGACAGGCCTCTCTCCGTATTGTTGGCGCATTCTGAGATGATCAGGGTGCCAGACCCCGTCAATCTTGATTTTCAACCCGCTCCGAAGTGGGATTACAGCGCAAGTACAGAGCTTCTCGGGATGCTCAAAGTGGCCGATGCTTATGATGACGACTCGCTCAAAGCTTATGTCAAGCAATGGGCTGACACTATGGTGCTCAGCAATGGCGACATTGTCGGATATGACATGGCCAAGTATAATATCGACCATATCTGCCCGGGTAAACTCCTGCTCCGCCTCTATAATCAGACGGAAGACCGCAAATATCTGACCGCTGCAAGCCACCTCATGAAGCAATATGAGTCCCACCCGCGCACTGCCGAAGGTGGCCTGTGGCACAAGAAGGTCTACCCGCACCAAATGTGGCTCGACGGTCTCTACATGGGGGCGCCTTTTATAGCGGAGTATGGTCAGCTGACTAATATGGACGTGGCGGCCGACGTCGCCAGGCAGTTCATCATTGTCGGTTCTCACACCTATGACGACTCCACGAGGCTCTACCGCCACGCCTGGGATGAGAGCCGCCAAATGTTCTGGGCCGACTCCGCCACAGGACGGAGCCGCCACGCCTGGGGACGCGCCAACGGGTGGTATATGATGGGTATGGTGGACGCTCTTGAGTTCATCCCCGATGGCACGCAGGGGCGCGACTCCGTCATCAGCATCCTCCGCAATCTGGCGCATGCCATTCTTGACTATCGCGACCCCAAGACGGGCATGTGGTTCCAGGTGCTCGACTCGCCAAAGCGGGAGGGTAACTATATTGAGTCCACTTGCAGCGCCATGTTCATATACTCCTTGCTCAAGGCCGCGAGGCTTGGCTATATCGCCCCTGAGTTCCACGACATTGCCGAGGAGGCCTTCGCGCAGTTCGTGCGGACGTTCGTCAAGGCGGATGGCGGGCTCGTCAGCATATCTTCATGCTGCGCTGTGGCGGGGCTCGGGGGTAAGGATATGCGCGACGGATCTTTTGAATATTACATTAAAGAGCCGGTAAGGGACAACGACCCTAAGGCCATCGGTCCTTTCCTCCTCGCTTGTTGCGAACTCGGCCAGTAGGCCGGAAAGCGCATTCTCGTATGGCTCTATAACACGCGTTTTTTTTTATGATTGATAGATTCGCCGACATAAAGATCCTTCGCTACCACGTTGACGGCTTTGAAAAGCTGCCGCTTGAGCGTAAGCTGCTTCTGTTCCACCTTAGCGAGGCCGCCCTGTGGGGGCGCGACATCTATTGGCACCAGAATTGCGCTGATGGCCTCAGGCTGCGCAAACTCGTCGAGGCTGTCTATTCTTGGCAGCGGGATCACGGCTGCCTTGACGAGCGGATGGCGGAATACGCCAAGCGTCTGTGGTTCGCCAACGGGCCTTACCACCATTACAGTAATGACAAGTTCCGCCCTGATTTCTCGGCCGACGAGCTTCGCGGGTGGGCGGCGCAGGCGGGGGCCGATGCTCTTCTCGATGAGGAGATGCAAAGGCTTATCTTCGATCATGGCTACAAGGCCAAGAAGGTCTCGCTCGATACCAGTGGCGACATTGTGGCGGACTCGTCCGTAAACTTCTATCAGGATGGAATCTCACAGCAGGAGGTCGCCGAGTTCTATAAAGCCCAGGCGCGCCATCCGCTCAACAGCCAGGTGGTAAAAGGCCCGGACGGTAAGTTGTCCGAGAACGTGTGGATGTCGGGTGGAATGTATGGCCAAGCCATAGACCGTGTCATATATCATCTGGCGGAGGCTAAGCGTTTTGCTTGTAATGAGTTGCAAGTAAAGGCTATCTCTCAGCTTATCGGATATTATGAGTCGGGTGACCCGGTGGGGTTTGACGAGTTCAACAAGACATGGGTGGCCGATAAGCAGTCGGATGTCGACTTCATCAACGGCTTCATTGAGGTCTATGACGATCCCATGGGGCTCAAGGGCACGTGGGAGAGCATCGTGGAGCTGCAAGACGCTGAGGCTACGCGGCAGATTGAACTCATTGCCGCCAATGCCCAATGGTTCGAGGATCATTCTCCTGTCGCTCCCGCCTACCGCAAGAGCCAGGTCAGCGGTGTCTCCATGAAAGTGATCGACGCCGTAATGCTCGGCGGCGACTGCTACCCCTCCACTCCCATAGGCGTCAATCTGCCAAACGCCGACTGGATTCGTGAGCAATTCGGCTCAAAATCCATTTCGCTCGCCAACATCACGCACGCCCTTCATGAGGAGGCTCAGCAGAAAGACCAGTCCCGCCCTTCCGTCCTCGCCGAGTTCGCATTCTCCGACGAGGAAAAGGAGCGCTCGCGCAGATACGGTCGCGTAAGCGACGATCTCCATACTCAACTCCACGAATGTCTGGGGCACGGGTCCGGGCAAATGCGGCCGGGCGTTTCCCTTGATGACCTCGGGGCCTACGGCAGCGCCATAGAGGAGGCGAGGGCCGACCTTTTCGCCCTCTATTTCATGGCCGACCCCAAGATGGTCGAGCTCGGCATAGTGGATTCCGATGATGTTGCGTGGTCGCACTACGACTCCTACCTCCGTGGAGGTCTCCTTGTGCAGCTCGCCCGCATCGAAGAGGGGCGCGACATCGAGGAGGCGCATATGCGAAACCGCGCCATGATCTCGCGTTGGGTGCTTGAGCGCGGACAAGACTCCGGAGCCGTGTCGTGGATTGAAAAGGACGGTCGCCATTATGTCTCCATTGCTGACTACCAGTGCGTCAGGAGGCTCTTCGCCGAACTACTGTCCGAGGTGCAGCGCATCAAGAGCGAGGGCGATTATGAGGGGGCTAAGCGTCTTATCGAGACCTACGGCGTTAAGATTGACCCGGCCCTGCATGCCGAGGTGCGCGCCCGCTATGCTTCTCTTGGCATAGCGCCGTTCAGCGGCTTTGTCAACCCGGTGCTCTCTCTCGTCTATTCCGAAGGTGAGGTCTCCGACGTCGCCATCTCTTATGACGAGGCGTATGACGATCAGATGCTCCGTTATTCGGCGGACTATTCCGCGCTTGCCTGATGTGGCCCGCGACTTGCGTCATTCTTCGGCTGCTGATGCTTGCGGCGGCCTTTATGCCTGCGTTGTCAGGGGCGCAGGCCGTGATGTCGATACGCTTTGTTGAAGGCTCTTTCGAGGCTGTCAATGTGGCCAAGCGAATTAACGTCACTCTCGTAGGCCGCGAAGACGTGGACAAGCTGCCCGGTGAGGTCTACGCGCGCCTGTCCAGGAATAAGAGGGCTTTGGCTGACGTGGCATCCGGCTCCGCGGTCTGCGTGGTCAAGGCGGAGCCTTCTGTGGCCAGAGCGGTAGTGTGCGCGGTTGAGGGGGGCTGCCTGAATGTCTTCGCGGGTAAGTTTAAGTATAAACGCACACCGGCCATTGAGGTTTTCGTTATCTGCCCCGGCGTTGTTAAGCGCATCTCAGGCTCTTCGGCCAGCAATATCTCAACCCGGGGCGCCTTGCGCACGGATGGTCTGGCGATAGACGCCGGCTACGCAATGTCTATACACGTCTCGGTCATCGCGCCGTCGGTCTCCGTCATGGCGAAAGATCACTCTGAGGTGTGGGTCAGCGGGGACTTTGACCGGCTCGACGCCGAGCTCGACAACTGCAGCTCGCTGCTCATGCGGGCGGCCTCGTGCCGCAAAGTGTCAGTCCGCGCTACGAATGCCTCCGTCGCCACGGTCAATGCCGCAGAGGCGGTGGACGTCACTGCGCGGGGCCGAAGCGAGGTCTCTTGTTTCGCCCCAGGGGCTGACACATCTTTCGACTGCGACGACTTTTCGCGTGTGTCTCTGAGAGAGACGTCCGAGTGAACGGACGCTTTTCTTTAATGTTGCGCGCTTCCGCTCCCCTGTCGTTCTTTTTGTAACCGAAATTTACTATCTTTGCGCCGCATTTATGTGCAAAGTGTGATGGGAGAATTAGCTTATCATGCAGTGCAAAGGTGCACCAAGTCTTTTTCTTGAGTAACACAGATTTATTTACAGCAAATGAAAACTTTTGACATCAAAGGTACAAAGCGCGAGTGCGGTGGCAAGAAGGTCGCCAAGGAGCTCCGTCGCAATGGTCAGGTTCCGTGCATCGTCTACGGCGGTGAGAAAGAGATTACTTTCTCTGTTCCCGAGGTCGATTTCCGTGGGCTTATCTATACCCCGAACGTCTATCTCGTAAACCTTACGGTAGACGGCGAGACTATGCAGGCCATCCTCAAGGACATCCAGTTCCACCCCATCTCTGGCGCTATCCTCCATGTCGACTTCCTCCAGATTTTCCCCGACAAGCCCGTCACCATTGGCGTGCCCCTCAAGATTGTCGGTCATAGCGAAGGCGTAAAGGCCGGTGGTAAGCTTCAGGTCGAGATGCGCAAGCTCAACGTCAAGGGCCTCCCCGCAAACCTCCCCGACGTGCTCGAGGTTGACATCACTTCTCTCGGCCTCGGTCAGGTCGTCAAGGTCGGAAGCCTCCACTACGATAACCTCGAGATCCTCAACGCAAGTAGTGCCGTCGTTGCCGCTGTCAAGTCAACCCGCGCTGCCGTCTCTGCAGCCGCAGCCGCAGCCGCAGAAGCTAAGAAGTAGTATTTTTTACTTCACATACGGAATTGTGTTTGTAAATCCACAATTGCTCGCTCGGGCAATTGTGGGTTTTAAATTTTTAAACTTGGTCTGTGCTGCTTGCGTGAGATTTTCAAGGTCGGTAAGTTAAACTACCAAGCGCCGCAGGCTGATTGTCCAAGCGTATTATACTATGAGGTCTATTTTGTCCGCTTTTTGCGCTTCCGTAATGGTGGCCGCATTGTCTGCATGCTCGTTCAGCCATGACTACAAGGTAGTCGGGACTGCCGAGGGCGCCGCCGATGGTGACAGCGTGTTCCTTTCTGACGGGACGTCTCGTCTGGTTCTCGACACCGCCATTATAACCAATGGCGAGTTCGTGTTCTCCGGCAGGTGCGACACCACTACGTTCGCCGTCCTGCGCTGTGAGATATCCGCCGACGGCAGCACGAACATCTGCCACGTCTATCTTGAGAGGGGGGCTGACATTAAGGCGACACTTGCAAAGACTCCGTCGAAAAGCAGGGCGGTCGGTTCCGTGTGCAACGACATCAGCGCGCGCTTCGAGGATACAATGAGCAAGATTGTGGCGCGGATCGACAGCGTCGAGCAGATGGCGAGAGATACCACGTTGACCAAGGTGGAGCAAAAACGCTACGAGTCCATGTCCGACTCGCTTTACGAGAACGTCTACCTTACAACCTACACGAATGCTGTTGAAGCCAACATCAAGACTGTCGTGGGCGTTCACCAGCTCAGCAAGATAGCTTACGCCATGGAGCTTGAGACCATTGACAGCCTCCTCAATCTCGTCCCGGGCGAATATCATAAAGATGGAGCGTATGTCAAGCTCACCGAGCGAGTCGAGCGCATGAAGGCCGTTGACATCGGACGGCCGTTTGTAGACTTCGCCCTCCCCGGACTTGATGGTGACACAGTCAGGCTCAGTGAAGTGGCGGCTAAGAACAAGGTCGTAATGATTGACTTTTGGGCAAGCTGGTGCGGCCCCTGCCGCAGGGAGATGCCAAACGTCGTCAAGGCCTATGAAATGTTCAAAGACAGGGGTTTCGAGATCGTCGGCGTGTCGCAGGACTACGATGCCGAAGCCTGGCGCGATGCCGTCAAGGCTCTCGGCATGTCGTGGCGGCAGTGTTCCGCCCTTAAAGGTTGGGACAACGAGGCTATCAAGGCCTACGCCATAAGCAGCATCCCTAACACTGTCATATTGAAAGACGGCGTCATCGTGGCGCATCAGCTCACGGGAGACGACCTTCTCGGCAAGCTGGGCGAGCTCATCCACGAGTAGCGCCGACCGGCTCAATGCGCTTACTGAGCGTCAGGCAAATGAGGGTAGGTTCCCGACTTGCCTGACGCTCTTTTCTCATCCTCGCCAAACCCTGTCTCGCAGGCTCCGTGCCGCTTGCCTTTCGCTCCTTATACGATGGTATTTGGTGTTAAAAAGTGAGGCCCTCTTTCCGTTGCTTAAATGTAAGAGTTAACTTTGCGTGATTTTTGCCGTGTGACTATTGCGTCATTCGGAACGATGAAAGCCAAATTATGGAACTATCTCAAGACACCCTCCACGGACTGCTCGAAAAGTACGCGAGCGAGACTCCTGACAAAAATTTCATCACCTACGCTGACCGAGGACTCTATTGGAGCTATTCGCAGTTCAACGCGCGCGTCGACGAGTTCGCACGCGGCCTTATGGCTCTTGGCGTTGAGAAAGACATGAAGGTCGGCATCTGGGCGAACAACATACCAGACTGGCTTACGGTCTTTTTCGCTTGCGCCAAATTAGGAGCGTGGCTTGTCACGGTCAACACGAACTATAAAGTGGGCGAGTTGGAATACCTGCTCACCAATGCCGACATACACACCCTCTGCATGATAAGCCAGTACCGCGACGCCTCGTACGTCGACATGCTCTATGAGCTCGTGCCGGAGCTCAAGACCATGCCGCGCGGTGAGCTGATGAGCACACGACTGCCCAAGTTGCGCAATGTCGTTCTGCTCAGCCCCGACCACAAGAGGGGCATGTATAACACCGTTGAAGTCCTCGGACGGTCGCGCCTCGTGAAGGTCGAGGATTTCGAGGCGCGCAAGGCGCAGACGTCTTGCCGCGACATCGCCAACATGCAATACACTTCTGGCACTACCGGCTTCCCTAAGGGTGTCATGCTCTCGCACTTTAATATCCTCAACAACGGTTTCGCCACTGGCGAGTGCATGAAGTACACGTCAGATGACCGACTCCTCGTCTGCGTGCCTTTCTTCCACTGCTTTGGCATCGTACTCGCGCTCTGCGCCATCATTACACATGGGGCGTCAATGGTGATATGCGAGGATTTTGACGTGCCTACGGTGCTCTATTCCATCGAGAGGGAGAAATGCACCTCGCTCTACGGTGTCCCGACAATGTTCGTTGCCGAGCTCGGTCATCCTAACTTCGACAAGTATGACCTCTCTTCGCTCCGAACTGGCATCATGGCCGGTTCTGTCTGCCCTATCGAGACCATGAGGATGGTCATGGAGAAGATGTATATGAAGGACATCATATCCGTCTACGGACTCACGGAATCGTCGCCAGGCATGACCGCCAGCCGCACAGAGCACTCCATGGAGCAGAGGGCCACGACCGTTGGCACCGAGTTCCCCTTTGTCGAGGTCAAGATCTTCAATCAAGACACTGGCGAGGAGTGTGCGGTCGGTGAGCCTGGCGAGATATGTTGCCGCGGCTACAACGTCATGCAAGGCTATTATAAGAACCCCGAGGCGACTGCGCAGGTGATTGATAAAGACGGGTGGCTGCACTCCGGAGACCTCGCGACAAAAGACAAGGACGGGTTCTATCACATCACCGGCAGAATCAAGGATATGATAATCCGCGGCGGTGAGAATATTTACCCCCGCGAGATCGAGAACTACATCTACCAGATGGAGGGGGTCGACATGGTTGAGGTCGTCGGTGTGCCCGACGCGCACTATGGCGAGATCGTGGCCGCTTTTATCATACCAAAACTCGGAGCCACGCTGTCCGAGGATGGCGTCAAGGAATACTGCTCTAAGCTGATGGCCAAGTTCAAGGTGCCCAAATACGTCTTCTTCGTCAGGGACTACCCTAAGACGGGTAGCGGCAAGGTGCAGAAGTTCAAGCTCCGCGAGCTTGGCAAGCAGCTTGTCGACGAGATCCTCGAGAAGCAAAAAGCCGCGTCCAAGGCTTAAATGAACCGATAACGACGTGAGATACTTCATCGAGATGGCCTATGACGGCTCAGCCTATCACGGGTGGCAGCTGCAGCCCAACGCATCTTCCGTACAGGAGGTGCTGACCGACGCTCTGCGCAAGCTTACGCGAGACGCGTCTCTTGACGTCATGGGGGCGGGGCGTACTGACACTGGGGTTCATGCCGACTATTTTGTCGCGCATTTCAATACCGACGCCCATGTCTGCCCCGACTCTCCGGAGGCCGAAAGCCGCGCCATCTTTAAGCTCAACTCCATCCTTCCGCCCGATGTGGCCGTCTACTCCCTCCAGGCCGTCGACCCTAAGCTGCACAGCCGTTTCTCGGCCCGCAGCCGTACCTACCACTACAGGCTGACGCTCGATAAGCAACCAATGCTCCGCCATTTCTCTTTCCGCCCGTTCTTCTCGTTAGACTTCCAGGCCATGAACGAGGCCGCCGAACTGCTTAAGTCGGTCGATGACTTCACAAGTTTCAGCAAGCTCGGCACACAGGTTAAGACTAATATCTGTGACGTATCCGTCGCTCGTTGGTTTGAAGAGGCGCCCGGACGCTTCACTTTCGAGATTAAGGCGAATCGTTTCCTTCGAAATATGGTGAGAGCCGTCGTAGGCACTCTTTTCGAGGTGGGCAAGGGCAAAATGAGCCTTGACGAGTTCCGGGATGTCATTGCGCGGCGTGACCGTTGCGCCGCCGGGTCGTCAGTGGCGGCGGCTGGGCTGTCGCTCGTTGATATTGAATACCCTGTGGGGCTTGGTTTCGTCCCCAAGGCGCGGAGGGTCATAGTGTAGGGCGGCAGCCTTATGCGCCAATCAGCGCAGCCAGTCTCTCGGTGGCGGAGAGTCTTTCGGCTGGCAGGATATTCGGACGAGTGTTTCCCGCTTGGTAAAAGTGCTTTCTTGAAATCTTATCTTGGCCTCTATTGAGGTCGTGACGACTGAAATTCTATGGTTAATGCCGGCGCGCCTGGGCTAAATGCCTTGGCGCGCCTCTTATGTTGTATGGCATATCGCCATTCTTGTCCGATTTGTGAAAATGAAACCTTTTAGCGCAAGGTTCGGGTAATTAAAAATGACAAAATTGGCTTATTTTTGATATGTATGGATGGCAATATGAGGGCATAAATGGAATTTGGGCTTCGAAAAATAGACTTTAAACTTGAAACCGCCCTTTGCAAAGTAAACGTTTGCACAATAAAGTGTTATTTTAAAATCTATATAAATTGTGTTGTAATGTATTTTTAGTCAACGTGTTGGAGTAATTTACTTTTGCTTACTTTATTTAAAGCATTTACAAATAAGAAACATGGTGTGACAACTTGCCCGAAGTGTTTTATTTTTGAGGTCGGGACATCCGAGCGATTGGTTCCCTTTTTATCATATCATGAGAGGTTCGAGTGTCATTGAGCATCAGGGTACCGTCGTAAGCAAAGACGGCAACTTGCTAAAGGTTGAGATTATCAGTGTCTCGGCCTGCGGCTCCTGTTCCGCCGCACATCTATGCTCTGCGGCGGAAAAGAAATCAAAGGTGGTGGATGTCATATCTGCCGCAGGTGAGGACATCTCGGTGGGCGACGTCATCACGTTTGTGGGCGACGAGAGCATGGGAGTAAAGGCTGTCGCCATAGCGTACGTGCTCCCGCTTCTGCTCATCGTGGCGGGACTCCTTGCCGCCAAAGCCGCAGGGCTCAGCGACGCATGGTGCGCTGTAGCCGCTGTCGCGCCGCTCATCCCGTTCTACGCGGGCCTCTACCTCCTTAGGGGCATGGTGGACAATTCATTCAAGTTTAAAACAAAAAACCTATAAACACAAACAATCAAAAGAAGACATGGATGTTTCATTTATTCTCATAACTGTTGCGGCATTGGCTGTCACGGGCTGCATAGCGGCGGTGATACTTTACTTCGTGTCGCAAAAGTTCAAGGTATACGAAGATCCGCGGGTCGGGCAGGTGGAGTCGGCTTTGCCTGGGGCCAATTGTGGCGGTTGCGGTTTCCCTGGCTGCCATGGCATGGCCTGCGCTCTTGTCAAGGCCGATGACATCAGCTCACTTTTCTGCCCCGTCGGCGGGGCAGACACTATGGGCAAGATTGCTACCATCCTCGGCAAAGAGGTAGTGGCGAGCGCGCCTAAGGTGGCTGTCGTCAGGTGCAACGGCTCGTGTGATGCCCGTGCGAGAAATCTTGAGTATGACGGCGCGAAAAAGTGCGCCATCCTCGCCGCCAACTTCGCGGGCGAGACCGGGTGCTCTTACGGGTGCCTCGGGTGTGGAGACTGCGTCGACGCTTGCCAGTTCGGGGCGATAAAGATCAATGAGGCGACTGGTCTTCCTGAAGTTGATGACGACAAGTGCGTGGCCTGCGGTGCTTGCGCCAAGGCTTGCCCCAAGGGTGTCATCGAGCTGAGAAATAAGGGCCCGAAGAACAGGCGGATCTTTGTCTCATGCATCAATAAGGACAAGGGTGCGGTGGCTATGAAGGCGTGCAAAAACGCTTGCATCGGCTGCGGCAAGTGCGCCAAGGAGTGCCAGTTCGGTGCCATTACAGTGGAGAACAACGTGGCATACATCGACTTCATGAAGTGCAAGATGTGCCGCAAGTGCGTTGCCGTGTGCCCCACTCACGCCATCCACGAACTCAACTTCCCGCCACGCCCCGCGGCAAAGCCGGCCGAAGAGAGTGCCGGGCAACCCAAGGCTGACGCACAGGCTTAGTTTTTTTTTAGACCACTGAATATCACACTCCATAACGATACATCATTGTGTTGAAGACATTTAAAATTGGTGGCATCCATCCGAATGACATGAAGCTGTCGGCAGGCAGCTCCATTCGTGAGCTCCCGGTGCCAGCTGAAGTCAAAGTGCCTGTCGGGCAGCATATTGGCGCGCCGGCCGTCCCCGTCGTAAAGGTTGGGGATGCCGTTAAGGTCGGCCAACTCATTGCTGAGGCGGGAGGTTTCGTCTCGGCCAACATCCACTCGCCAGTCTCCGGCAAGGTCAAGAAAATCGAGGACTTTGTTGATGCCAACGGCTACCGTAAGCCTTGCATCACCATCACCGTCGAGGGCGACGAGTGGGACGAATCCATCGACCGAACCACCGCCATAAGGCGCGAGATCACGCTCGAGCCCGCCGAGATTATCAACCGCGTAAAGCAAATGGGCATCGTAGGCATGGGTGGAGCAACATTCCCCGCTCACGTGAAGCTCTCGGTGCCTCCTGGCAAAAAGTGTGAGGCGCTCATTATCAACGGAGTCGAGTGCGAACCCTATCTTACCTCGGATCACAGGCTCATGCTTGAGCATGGTGACGAGATTCTTATTGGTGTCAAGATTCTCATGAAGGCGCTCGGTGTCTCAAAGGCGTACATAGGCATTGAGAATAACAAGAAGGACGCCATTGAAAACCTCACAAGGCTCGCCTCAGGTTTCGAGGGCATAACGGTGCAGCCGCTCAAGATGCGCTATCCGCAAGGCGGTGAGAAGCAGCTCATCGATGCCTGCATAGGCCGTCAGGTCCCGAGCGGCAAGCTGCCTATCGATGTCGGTGCCGTCGTGCAAAATGTCGGCACGGTCTTCGCCATCTACGAGGCGGTACAGAAGAACAAACCTCTCATTGAGCGCATCGTGTGCGTCACAGGCAAGCCACTCCGCGAGCCGAGCAACCTCCTTGTACGCATCGGGACGCCCGTAAAGAACTTGATTGAGGCCGCTGGCGGAATGCCGGACGATTGCGGTAAAGTCATTGGCGGCGGACCCATGATGGGACGCCCTTATTCCAACCTCGACGTGCCGGTCGTAAAGGGCACATCGGGTGTCACACTCATGAATAAAGCCGACTCTAAGAGGCCTGAGCCTTCCGCCTGCATCAGGTGCGCAAAGTGCGTGAGTGTATGCCCTATGGGTCTCGAGCCTTTCCTCATGTCAAAACTTGCCATGCTCGGCAGGTATGACGATCTCCGCGACGCAAATGTCATGGACTGCATAGAGTGCGGATGCTGCTCGTTCACTTGCCCGAGCAACCGCCCGTTGCTTGACTTCGTGAGGCTCGGCAAGGGCAAGGTCGGTGCGCAGCTCCGTGCCGAGGCTGCCGCCAAGAAGGCTGCCGCCGAGGCCGCCAAGAAGGCAGCTGACGAAAAGCCCGAGGCCAAGTAGCATAAGTGCCCTACAAATACAAATTCATGTAACAAAGCTTATATAACTATCAGTTACCAAGATGGATAAGTTAACCATTGCGCCGTCGCCACACGTCCACACTTCCGACTCTGTCAGGCGGAACATGTATGGCGTGGCGATAGCACTCATACCGGCGCTTGCCACCTCCCTGTGGTTCTTCGGCCTGCAAGCTCTTGCCGTGCTCCTTACGTCGGTCATCTCGTGCGTCGTGGTGGAGTTCCTTGTGCAGAAGTTCATTCTGAAGGTCCCCACGACGATATCTGACGGCTCCGCCGTTGTCACCGGACTCATCCTCGCTTTCAACCTCCCGTCGACTCTCCCGTTGTGGATTGTCGTAGTCGGCGCTATATTCTCTATCGGCGTCTGCAAGATGACGTTCGGTGGCCTCGGACAGAACATTGTCAATCCTGCCATAGGTGGCCGCGTTTTCCTGCTCATGTCTTTCCCCGCGCAGATGACGTCTTGGCCCGCCGTCGACGGGACGACGACCGCCACGCCTCTCGGACTCCTCAAGGAGGGGCTGAAGAGCGGGAAGAGTGTCAGTGAGATTGTCGACATCCCGAGCTCGTCAGACCTTTTACTGGGCAGTGTCAGCGGCTCACTTGGTGAGGTCTCTGCTCTTGCGCTGATCCTCGGCTTCGTCATTCTCCTTGCCGCCAAGATCATCTCTTGGCACATCCCAGTGGCCGTAATCGGCTCCATGTTCGCTTTCCAAGGCATACTTTACCTATGCGACAGCGAGGCTTTCATCGACCCTCTCTTCACCGTTCTTTCCGGCGGCGCGCTCCTTGGCGCCATCTTTATGGCAACGGACTACGTAACGTCGCCAATGACGCACAACGGCATGATAATATATGGTTGCGGCATCGGACTCCTCACTGTCATCATCCGTAACTTCGGCGCTTACCCCGAGGGTATGTCTTTCGCCATTCTCATAATGAATATCGTCACGCCTCTCATTAACCGATACTGCAAACCGAAAAGATTTGGGGAGATTGCAAAATGAAAAAGTTAGAATCTACACTTCCAAACATGGTGGCGGTCCTCACGGGCGTCACCCTCGTCTCGGCCGCTCTCCTCGGTGTCATGCAGCAACTGACTAAAGAGCCCATTGAGCAGATTGAACGCCAGACGCTTAACGACGGCATCAAAAAGGTCATCTTGGCGGGCAAGGAGGGAGACCTCTCCGTCTCGAAGACTGACACTTTGATCGATGCCGACAAGAACACTTTTGTCGTCTACACGGCCGAGGTGGACGGAGCAGTGGCCGGCAGGGCTGTCAAGACCTCTGTAAACGGCTTCTCGCCAAACCTGACCGTCCTCACGGGCTTTGACAACGACGGCAACATCCTCGGTTACGAGATTCTTGCCACGGCAGAGACTCCGGGACTCGGAGCCAAGGCGGACCAATGGTTCCAGAAAGACGGCAAGGGGTGCATCATCGGCAAGAACCCGGGCGTTGATAATCTGACTGTCAGTAAAGATGGTGGCGATGTCGACGCCATAACGGCTTCCACCATAACCAGCCGGGCGTTCCTCAAGGCTGTCAACATCGAGTACAGCGTCATTTTCAAGGATGACGCGTCTTCTGGCGCTACGAGGTGGGGTGAGGCTGAACCTGCCGACTCATCCGCGGTCTCCGCTCCTGCCGACTCGTTGTCGGTCGCGGAACCTGCCGACTCTATTGCCAACTAATCCGTCCCTTTCGTGAATAATTGAATTATGGATAAGTTTAAGATAATACTCAATGGCATAATCAAGGAGAACCCGATTTTCGTCCTCCTCCTTGGCATGTGTCCCACGCTCGGCACGACCACCTCGGCCATCAACGGCATGGGCATGGGTCTTGCCACCATGGTCGTCCTCATGTGCAGCAACGTCGTCATTTCGCTCGTCAAGAACCTTATACCCGACATGGTGCGCATCCCCTCCTTCATTGTCATTATCGCCACTTTCGTGACTGTCCTCGAGATGCTCATGAAAGCCTACGTGCCGAGCCTCTACGCCTCGCTTGGCCTCTTCATCCCTCTCATCGTGGTGAACTGTATTGTGCTTGGTCGTGCCGAGTCGTTCGCCGCCAAGAATGGCGCTCTTGCTTCGCTCTGCGACGGAGTCGGCATCGGGCTCGGCTTCACCTTGGCTCTGACGCTTCTCGGCGCTGTGCGTGAGATCCTCGGCTCCGGTCAGATTTTCGGCTTCCAGCTCTGGGGCGACCAGTATGGCGTGCTCGCTTTCGTCCTCGCTCCTGGCGCCTTTATCGCGCTGGCCTATCTCATCGTCATTGTCAATAAGTTAACTAAGAAGGCTTAGGCTATATGGAATACATACTTTTGGCCATCTCCGCCATATTTGTCAATAATGTGGTGCTGTCGCAGTTCCTTGGCATCTGCCCGTTCCTTGGAGTCTCCAAGAAGATGTCCACAGCCGCGGGCATGGGTGCGGCTGTCACGTTTGTCCTTACGCTTGCCACCATTGTGGCGTACATGCTTCAGAAGTACGTCCTCAATGCTTTTGGCATCCAGTATATGCAGACCATCCTCTTCATCCTCGTCATCGCGGCTCTTGTCCAGATGGTTGAGATTATTCTCAAGAAGATGTCGCCCGCACTCTACTCTGCGCTCGGTGTCTTCCTTCCGCTCATCACTACCAATTGCTGCATACTTGGCGTGGCCATCATCGTCGGCAATGGTGTGGCGACCGAGACGTTCGACCTCCTCAGGGGTGTAGTCTACGCCATCGCCACAGCTCTTGGCTACGCGCTCGCACTCATCCTGTTCTCCGTGCTGCGTGAGCACCTTGAGCTTATGGATGTGCCTGAGGCTATGAAAGGCACGCCTATCGCGCTCCTTACGGCCGGCCTCATGGCCATGGCTTTCGTAGGCTTTTCTGGCATCTGCTAATGCGGTAGGCTCTTTTGTGTTTAATATAAGAAACGGGCGTTGGGCAAGACCAACGCCCGTTTCTTTGATTTTCCCGCATCTGACCGTTTTATCCTGTCGGCGGATATGTTTTCGCGGGACGTTGTTTCGCGCTCTCGCACTGGCTGACTATTTCGTCTCAAGATAATGCCGGCCGACTGTTGAAAGGCGCGAACCGTATGAAAAAACAGCCCGGCAGATATGGGCGGAAAAATGAAAAGTACAACGCCCAGATTGTATAATAACAAAACAATCAAAGACTTAGGTTTAATGGGTTAAAAAACAAAAAGTACAAAGAGTTTGGATTCAGTTGTATTTGGCGGTGATTTGAATGCCGCAAAATGGTGATTGCGTTTGAAGGCGATTTGAATGCGGTTTGATTGAAGATTGATTACACCGCTAAATAACCGCAAAAACCCCCAATAACGCACTTTTAGGGGTAATTTAAGGCGTTATATAAGGATCATACACGAAGCTTGCTGAGGAAACTTGGCAGGCTATTTTTATGCTTACCAACTTCCATCGGCGAACTCGAATATCACCCCCCAAAAAAACGAATTGGTTCTTCAAA
>SFOL01000105.1 GCA_004552385.1 Bacteroidales bacterium
TACGCAAGGCCTATAAAAAATTCATCCGCACGCCCCTGTTCATCCTTTACCCGACGCTATGCTGCCTCATAGCTCTCGCGGACCCATTGATATGCAGCCTTCTTGGCGACAAGTGGCAGCCAGCGGCGCCACTGCTCCAAGTCCTTTGCCTCGGGGCGTTTTTCGACCCCTTGACCCACATAAATTTAAATGTGTTATACGTGAAGGGGCGCACAGACCTGGTACTAAAACTCGAATTGATAAAGAAACCCATAGCATTCATTATCCTGTTTGCCTCGCTGCCTCTCGGATTGTTCTGGCTGTGCTTCGGCCGCTCCGTCTACGGGCTTGTGGCATATTGCTTCAACTGCCACTATACCAAGAAGTTCATAGACTTCGGCTTTTGGCAACAAATCTGGTATAATGTGCCTGTCCTGCTGAAATCTGTCATAGCGGGCTTAGCCAGCTACGCAGCCTCTTCAATCCCGACAACGCCGATATCACAACTGCTCGCGGGAGCATCCGCGGGAGCCTTGACATTCATAGCGCTTGCCGTCACGACCCATGACGAGACATGGGAAGACATCAAACAGGTTGCGAAAGAAAGAATTAAGGGCAAACAGCTTTAAAAAGCACCAAATCCTTAATCGCCAACGCCCGACAAGTTTCACAATTCGACAATTAAAGCTAATTTTGCGTTGATAGGCGTAAAATTAGCTTTTGTTTAAAATATTCATCTAACAATATTAAGACGAGAAATGGGATATAAGATTATCGTCCTGGCCAAGCAGGTGCCCGACACCCGCAACGTCGGCCCCGACGCCATGACCCCCGAAGGGACCGTCAACCGCGCCGCGCTGCCGGCCGTTTTCAACCCAGAGGACCTCAACGCCCTTGAGCAGGCACTACGCATAAAAGACGCGCACCCGGGCTCAACCATAACGATGATAACCATGGGCTTGCCCAAGGCTACCGACGTCTTGCGCGAAGGCCTCTTCCGCGGGGTGGACAACACGGTGTTGCTGACCGACCGCGCGCTGGGCGGGGCAGACACTCTGGCCACAAGCTACACCCTGGCGCAGGGCATCAAGAAGGTGGGCGACTATGACATAATCCTCTGCGGCAGGCAGGCCATAGACGGCGACACGGCGCAAGTAGGCCCCCAAGTGGCGGAGAAGCTCGGCCTGACCCAGATAACCTATACAGAGGAGATTATCAAGATTGAGGGCAAGACCATCACCGCCAAGCGCCACATAGACGGCGGCGTGGAGACGGTGGAGGCACCCCTGCCACTCGTAGTCACCGTGAACGGCTCAGCGGCTCCTTGCCGCACGCGCAACGCCAAACTGACGATGAAGTTCAAGAAGGCGAAGCCCGCCCCCGAGATCGCCGCATTGACCGACGATGGCGAGAAAGCGTTCTACGCCGCCCGCCCATACCTGACGATAACCCAGTGGGGCGCAGCCGACATCGACGCCGACCCGGCACAGATAGGCAAGGCGGGCTCGCCCACCAACGTAAAGGCCGTAAAGAGCATCGTCTTCACCGCCAAGGAGAGCAAGAGCTTCACGGCAAGCGACGAGGACATAGACAACCTGATGGCCGAGCTGATTGGCAGCAACACCATAGGATAGGAGTCTCACCCCGGCTTAAAACACATAAGAACGTAAGGGCGCGGGCGTGGCGGCGAGCCCCCCACCCCGCGACAGACACCCAACCCACAGCAATATTGCCTTAGAAATGAATAACGTATTCGTATATTGCGAGCTCGAAGGCGCCAAGGTGGCCGACGTCAGCCTTGAGCTCCTCACCAAGGGCCGCAAGCTCGCCAACGAGCTCGGAGTGTCCCTCGAGTGCCTCTGCATAGGCCACAACCTCGACGGAGTCGAGAAGCAGGTGTTGCCGTTCGGCGTGGACAAAGTCCACGTGTTCGACGCCGAAGGCCTCTTCCCATACACTTCGCTGCCCCACACATCGGCAGTGGTGAACCTCTTCAAGGAGGAGAAGCCCCAGATATGCCTCATGGGCGCGACCGTGATAGGCCGCGACCTTGGCCCGCGCGTATCGTCAGCCCTCCACTCCGGCCTGACGGCGGACTGCACCCAGCTGGAGATAGGCAGCTTCGACATGAAGGTGAAGGAGGACGGCCAGATGGTGGACAAGCACTACGAGAACCAGCTCTACCAGATCCGCCCCGCCTTTGGCGGCTCCATCATAGCCACCATCGTCAACCCGGAGCACCGCCCCCAGATGGCCACCGTGCGCGACGGCGTGATGAAGAAAGAGATACTCGACCCGAACTACAAGGGTGAGGTGGTCCGCCACGACGTGGCGAAATACGTCCCTGCGACCGACTATATAGTCAAGGTGATAGACCGCCACGTGGAGGCGGCCAAGAACAACCTGAAGGGCGCGCCCATCATCGTGGCCGGCGGCTACGGCGTAGGCAGCAAAGAGGGTTTTGACAAACTGTTCGAGCTGGCCAAGGAGCTTCATGCCGAGGTGGGCGCAAGCCGCGCGGCGGTTGACGCCGGATGGGTGGATCACGACCGCCAGATAGGCCAGACGGGCGTCACGGTGCGCCCGAAGCTCTACATAGCGTGCGGCATCTCGGGCCAGATTCAGCACATCGCCGGCATGCAAGACAGCTCCATGATCATCTCTATCAACTCCGACCCCGAGGCCCCCATCAACAAGATTGCCGACTACGTGATAACCGGCACGGTTGAGGAGGTAGTCCCGAAGATGATCAAGTATTACAAGAAGAACAGCAAGTAACGTGAGGATGCGCTCAGAGGCGACAGCCTGGCGGCGCACCGGCACCAAGTAGTTTTAACAGAAGGCGCAATGGCGGCGTCATGAGAGCCGGCCGCGCCGAATGAAAAGTAAACTGATGGCCAATTACTATACCGAGACGCCTGAGCTCAAATACCACCTCAGGCATCCCTTGATGAAGCGCATCGTCGAGCTGAAAGAGCGCGACTACGCAGACAAGGACAAGTTCGACTACGCCCCCCAGAACCTGGAGGATGCGATGGACAACTATGACCGCGTTCTCGACATCGTAGGCGAGATTTGCGGCGAGATCATAGGTCCCAACGCTGAGGGCGTGGACCACGACGGCCCCAAATGCGAGAATGGCCGCGTGACCTATGCACCCGGCACATCCGTCAACCTCGACGCCACACGCAAGGCCGGCCTCATGGGCATGGCCATGCCGCGCAGGTTCGGTGGCCTCAACTTCCCCATCGTCCCTTACATCATGGCTGCCGACATGGTGAGCAGCGCCGACGCCGGCTTCGAGAACCTCTGGGGCCTGCAGGACTGCGCCGAGACCCTCTACGAGTTTGGCAACGAGGACCAGAAGCAGCGCTTCCTGACCCGCGTATGCGCAGGCGAGACGATGTCAATGGACCTTACGGAGCCCGACGCCGGCTCGGACCTCCAGAGCGTAATGCTCAAGGCCACATACAGCGAGGCTGACGGCAGCTGGCTCCTCAACGGCGTCAAGCGATTCATCACCAACGGCGACGCCGACATCCACTTGGTTCTGGCCCGCTCAGAGGAGGGCACGAAAGACGGCCGCGGCCTCTCAATGTTCATCTATGACAAGCGCCAAGGTGGCGTGGACGTGCGCCGCATAGAGAACAAGATGGGCATCAAGGGCTCCCCCACGTGCGAGCTCGTATATAAGAACGCCCACGCGGAGCTTTGCGGCGACCGCAAGCTCGGACTCATCAAATACGTCATGGCCCTCATGAACGGCGCACGCCTCGGCATAGCCGCCCAGGGTGTCGGCATCAGCCAGGCCGCATATAACGAGGCTCTGGCCTACGCACGCGACCGCAAGCAGTTCGGCAAGGCGATAATAGAGTTCCCGGCGGTGGCCGACATGCTCTCCACCATCAAGGCCAAGCTCGACGCAAGCCGCGCGCTGCTCTACGAGACGGCGCGCTTCGTGGACGTGTATAAGGCACTTGACGACATCAGCAAAGAGCGCAAGCTGACCCCCGAGGAACGTCAGGAGCAGAAGAAATACGCCAAGCTGGCCGACGCGTTCACCCCGCTCGCTAAGGGCATGGGCAGCGAGTTCGCCAACCAGAACACGTACGACTGCATCCAGATTCACGGCGGCTCAGGCTTCATGAAGGAGTATAAGTGCGAGCGCATCTACCGCGACGCGCGCATCACCAGCATCTACGAGGGCACAACTCAGCTACAGACGGTGGCCGCCATACGCTACGTGACGAGCGGCGCATATGCAGCCAAAATAGCCGAATATGACCAGCAGCCAGTGGCCCCGGAGCTTGACATCTTCAAGAACAAGCTGAAGGACATGGCCGACAAGACGCAGATGGCCGTCAACCAAGTCAACGAGAGCAAGAGCCAGGAGTTCCATGACCTCGTGGCCCGCCGCCTCTACGAGATGACGGCCTACACGGTCATGGGCTACCTCATTCTCCACGACGCGACAGAGGAGCCCGAGATGTTCGGCGTATCAGCGCGCAACTTTATACGTTACGCCGAGGCTGAGGTCGAGAAGCACATGACATTCATCAGGAAATTCCAAGAGGAGAGCCTCGCCGACTACCGCAAGGCATAAGCGCGGACACCTCAACCGGCAAGACCGACCAGACGCGCCCCGCAGGCCTAACGACAGGCTTGCGGGGCGCCTTGCGTTAAGGAGAGTCGAGAAAACGTCACAGAGACGACAAATGCAAAAAACATCTATAAACTGATATTGAATGTTTTTGAGTAACTTCGCTTACAAGTAGACCCCCAAAAAAAGAAAGCGCACCCCAAACTTTCAAGCAGACAACTTATGAAATTACACCAGATGACCATAAAGGACATTGCCAAGATTCTCAACATTTCGGCAAGCACAGTGAGCCGCGCGCTCAAGGACCATCCGGACATAAGCGAGGAGACCAAAGCGGCCGTAAGACGCGTGGCGAAAAGCGTAAACTACCGCCCTAACGCATTGGCTCTCAGCCTGCGTAAAGCTAAGACTAACATAATAGGCGTGGTGGTCCCCGAGATGACCCACCACTTCTTCTCATCAGTGCTTAGCGGAATGGATGAAACCGCATTCGGACGAGGTTACACAACCATGATATGCCAGAGCGGCGAGAGAGCCGACAGAGAAAACGCCTCGCTGCAAAGCTTGATAGACAGCCGCGTGGACGGCATATTGCTAAGCGTGAGCAAGTCGACTACCGACAACACCTTCATAAATCAGATAATAACGGACGGGATACCGCTGGTGATGTATGACAGGACACTCGACGGAGTGGACGTGAGCAGGGTGACGACCGATGATTACAACGGAGCGTACAAGGCTGTAAAACTGATGACGGGACACGGACGGAGGCGCATAGCGCTGCTATGTGGCGACTCGGGTCTTATCGTGTCCGACCACAGGAGACAAGGATATGAAACCGCACTGCGCGATGCGGGAATTGAGTTGAACAATGACCTGATTATAGACGCTGACACGCCAGAGAAGTTGAGAGCAAACATAGGTAGGCTGAACGACATAGCGGGCGAGATTGACGGTCTTTTTGCCATAAATGACGACACGGCCGTGGCGGCCATGAAGGCATTGAAACAGGCAGGGAGACGGATTCCTCAAGACGTTGAAATCATAGGATTCGGAGACGACCCCATAGCCGCCATAGTGGAGCCGAGCCTGACAAGCGTGG
>SFOL01000026.1 GCA_004552385.1 Bacteroidales bacterium
CTCCGTTTCAGGATGTTTCTTCTTGCTCGGATCTTTTGGGTCGTAGCCCTTGCCGTCGGGCTGAATAGGCCTATTTTCTGCCCACCCTTGATATGTCCAGCCTTTCATTGCTTCGGGCGTGAAGTCGGATAGCCATTCCAAGAAGTCGATGTTTCTCGGATTACAATGCTCCATTACGTCATTGAGCGAACGGCGCAACACTTTCAAAGAACCAGTCACATATTTCTCGTCAATGACATCTACACCTTTGAAAGGGTCAATGATTTTTTTCTGCTCTTTCAGTGCCTTTTCGGCAGTTTTGTAGGCTTTCTTTTCCCTTGCCTCTTTCTCTTTCTGCATGCACTTTATCCGTTGCTCGCAGTGTAGGCACGAGCCATCGCTACTAAGCGGGCGGTTCTTACTGCTTAGCTTCGCGCGGAGTCTGCTCAGCCCCCTCGCAAACATACACATCCGGCAGTCGCTCGGGAAATATGCGTGGTCGTCGCTGAACACCTCCTCTCTCCCCGGCTTCGTCCTCAGCCCTGCCTGTGGCTCATGCTGCTTACCACTGACCCGCGGCGTGGCTGTCGGCGCTTTGTCCGTCTGGCGGAGTGAGCATTTGCAGTTCCATCGGTCGCCAGGGCGGTGTTCCGTCCAGAACTCGTCACCGATGGGCAAGACCGTCCCCCAGAACACCTTGTGGTCGGCACCCGGCTGTGCGCTCGTGCTTGGCACCCATTCGAGGTTAGGGTATATGTCCGCGTCCTCGCGGAATCGCACCCAGTCC
This sequence comes from Bacteroidales bacterium, assembly GCA_004552385.1. Classification (GTDB taxonomy): domain Bacteria; phylum Bacteroidota; class Bacteroidia; order Bacteroidales; family Marinilabiliaceae; genus W3P20-009. The sequence goes on from SFOL01000026.1 coordinate 767, forward strand.
GCCTCGTCGTGCGCACGCCGTATGGCTGTGCTGTACTCCGTCTGAAGCCACGCGCGGTTGTGGTGGTTGAGGTAGGGTTGCACACGTTCCGCCCACTCGCCAAACGAGCGTCGGTTGCCATGCTCGTCGGTCAGATGAGCGGCAATGTCTTCGGCTTGGCGGTGGACACGAAAGACCGAGAATACGTCCGTAGAGGTCTTCAAACGCTGTTTGAACGCCGTTCGATGGGGTGTCGAACGTGGCACGCCCTTCTCTATCGCCTTCCCGAAGATAGCCTGCGTCTCGCGCAGGACTTGGCTGTCGAGCATAGCGTCCAATCCCCACTCCTCGCGGTATATCTCCGCCAACATCTCCGCCAGAGCCTCGTCCGTCAGACGGATGCCGCCGTCGAGGTCGGGCAGTTCGCCACTCTCGCCATAATAAAGCTCGTCAATGTCTTGGGGGGCTACTTCCTTTTTGCCCCCTCTGCGAAAAAACGCTCCCAGAGACTCAATTGGCGGCGGTCGGAGAGGACTCCGTTGCCAGTCTTGCTTGCCTCATCTGTGCTTTCTTCTGCCTGCTTTCTGTCGCCGTCGGCAATATGTTTCGCCTTCTTGACCCCGAACTTCTCGTACAGGTAGTCCTCGTCGATGGCGAGCCCCATGGCATTGAGGCCTTGCACGATGCGCAGCTGCTTCTCCATGTCGTCGTCCTCGGTCTCCTCGTACTGGAATTTGCCCGAGCGTGTGTCGAAGCCGAGCGCCGCAAAGATGTCTGTCAGCTGGTAATTCAAGACGTTGAGTACGTATTTACGGTCTTCGCGCAGAATCATGTCCTCCGACTTCTTCTGCACCGTGCCGAGCGCTTGCGTGCCCGTGTCGCCCGCCTGGGTGGTGAGCGTGTTGCCGAGGAAGAGCTTCGATAGTTCGGCATTGCAGAAGTCGGCAAGGCCTTTATACACATCAAGGCTGCCCGTCTTGCCGCCACTCTCGACGAGGTTCAGGCTCGTCCCCTCGGGGTGGATGTAGACCTGGGCGGCGCCTTGGTTCTGTGCATCTTGCAGCAGCCGCTGGCGGCTCTCCTCGTCGGTGGCGTCGTAGGTATACTCGCGGATGGGCATCCCGAATATCTCGGCGAACTCCGCCCAGTCGCCTATGTCGTTGTTTTTGTATATGACGTAGCGGGCGGCCTTGGCGAGCATACCGAGGTCGTAGGGGTCGCCAACGAAGAGCAGGTTGTAGAACTCGTCAAACGGTGTCCCCTTTTGGTCGTACTGCTCGCTCAGTATCTGACGGCGTATGGGGTCCACGTGCTTGCGACGCACCATCTGGCACGTCGGCCAGCCGTCTCTGTCCGTGTCGAACTGGAAGAGCGAGAAGCCCCAGAACTTCGCGTCCAGGACATCCTTCACGAACTTGTCGAACCACGGGGCGCGGATCATCTCGCAGATGCGCTCGTCGGTCGTCCCGTCGGGGCGCAGGAATGTCACGGGCACGCTCGTGACGTTGCTCTTGCGCTTCCCGATCACGCTCGCCAGGTGAGCATCGAGCATCATGTCGGAGTATATGTCCAGCAGACGGACCCTCATCGGGTAGTCCACGTTCTCCGCGCTCGTAATCGCCTGTTTCCACTCCTGTATCCCGACGCCCCATCGGCGAGGTGGCGTTATCTTCACTATCGGCTGAGGGTGCTGCGTCCGCGACCCCTGAGTTATGACGGTCTTCTTCATGGTCTCTCTCTCTTGGTTGTTCGGTTGATCAGTTGTTCAGTAGTCTTTTGAGGTCCTTTAAAATCACGTTGTAAATGCGCTTCATGAGAGCCTCGCTCCGCCCCATGAACCGTCGCTTCGGAATTCTTATCCGGCTCTTCTTCGTCAGGGCCATGCCCTTCCAGAACTCCGTCTCGGGGTTGCCCATGCCGTGCTTTTTCTTGGCTTCGGCGTGCATCGCCCAGAAGAATCTGCGCATCCTTGGTGTCACAGTCGCCTCCGCGCCCTCGTTGTGGTACTTGGCGTGCCCCGAGTCCGAGAAGACAGTCACCGCCCCCGGCTCCGTGCGCCCGTCTATCGAGTGCATCAGGTCGCCCGTCCGGCTATTCAGAGGCGTGTACTTGCCCGTCGCGCCGTTGAACGGCACGCTCTGCCTGCGCGTTACGTCCCACTTTTCGAGACTCGTGTCCGTGAACCCTCCGTTGCGAAAGCCCTCGTGGAAGTGTTCGATAGCCTCGGTACGCATCATGCGCGGCCATCGGTCGGCGTATGCGCGGCGTAGCTCTTGGGCGTGAGCTCGTATCTGTTTAGCGAACTCTTCGGGTGTCATAGGCGAGGGTTGCGTTTGGTGTTGCTCTTCATGAGGTAGTAGCCGTTTTGCGCTATTGTCTCGCTGTCGAGCCGTGGCGCACCATCTATCACCACTTCGCCTGTCCGTACACCTTTCAGCCACTCGATGGCCCTCTCGTAACGTTTTTGTCGTATGGCGGACATCTTTTGCGGGTTGTGGATGCAGAAAGCGTGGTAGATGCTGATGTCGATGGCCATCATGAGGACGAGAGGGTGTCGGTTAGCACCTTCAGCACTGAAAATGGCATCGCAGTCGTAGCGTGTGCGCATATACGAGCGCATCTCCGCTATGGCGCGGTCTTCACATATTTCAATAAGCGTCAGGTCGCTTCGCAACAGGCTGTCGAGTATCTCGGCGTGTATGCTTGCGTCGTAGTCGCTCGGGTCGATAAAATTGCTCATAGTCTCTGTCGGTTTTTGTGGCGGTAGTATGATGTGGAAATAGTCATGGCAGGTTCGGCGGTGGCGGCTTTGTCTTTCAGCCAGCGCAGCGCGCCCTCCACGCAGTCGGGCCCGTCGGCTGGGAACTTCAGCGTGATCGAGAACATGAGGAACTGTTCCTCCAGCCGCTTCATGTGGGGGTTGTTGCGCTCGGCTTCGTTGAGCACAAGGCGACCTTCGCGGTTGAGCGGTTCGAGGTTGGCTTCGATGCGCGTGGCCTTATCGGTCTTCTTCTTGGTGTCGGGCTGCACGGTGAAGTGTGGCGCGCCCATCGCCTTGCGTTTCTCGGCCACAAGCGGACGGAACACCTGCTGAAAGAACGGGTCTTGCAGTTTGTTGTTCTCCATAATATTATAGACCGTCACCTTGCCATCGACGCTTGCGTCAAGGTCGGCATACCAGTCGATAAATTCGCTGTTGAGGCCACGGTCGAGGCGGCAGTTGAATACGTATAGAACGCCTTTCAAAAGCCCGGCAAGCACCACCGATTTGGTCGACGACTGTTTGCTCTTGTTCTCCGATGGTGCAGGGTCGCCGTATGCCACGAGGTAGCGGAACTTCGAGAGCGGCGGCATCTTGCCCCACGTCATCTCCTTGAACACGTCGCCCTCCGAGAGTGGGTTGTTGAAGTACTCCTGCTGTGCGCTGCGAGCCGATATTTGCCTAAGTATGCGGTCAATGTCCTCCTCGCTGTTCTTCTCCGGCCAAGTGCTGCGGCCCTGCTTGTCGCGAATGTTGACCACGTCCACGTGCGTGGCCATCTTCATGGCGCGCGTGATGCAGCAGTCCTTAGCTATCACGTTGCCGTTGAAGAGCACGCGGCACGCCTCCGAGACGGAGCGCGTGGGCAGCAGGGCGCTCTCCACCCAGTCCCACGTCTGCTGCACGCGGTCGGGGTTGCGGCACGCCTCGTCGGTGTCGAGGTCGTCGATAAGTATGAAGTCGGGGCGCACCTCGCCGTTGCGCGTGCCGCGGGGGCTCTGACCTGCGCCTATGGCACGGAACGAGCAGCCGCAGCGGGCGGTGAACTCGCCGTCCTCCCACTTGCCCTCGATGGGCTGCGAGCCGTAGTCGAGCGCGATGCGCATGTCGTTCTCCAGCTGTCGTTTGAACGGGTCGAGCAGTCGGCAAGCGTTGTCGTAGCTGTTGCTGACCACAAGCACGTTGCGCACGCGTCCGGTGAGTGCCAAGTAGCATATCTCCATCATCGAGCGGGCGCTCTTGGCCAGCTCCCTGCTCCACGCCCTCACCTCGTAGATGTTGGCGTCGTTCAACAGGCGTTTGGTAGCCTTTCGATGGAACGCTGCGGGCTTGCAGCGGCAATAGCGATGGAAATAGTATGCGAACCACGCCTCGGGGTCCGATTCGAGCTTTGCACGGCGCTTTGCACGCGCTTCGGGCGGCTCGTTGACGTCCACGTCGGCATTCGACATGAACGTCTCGTAGAACTCCTCCCATTCGGCGCGCGCCTGGCGCGGGGTTAGTTTGCGTCTGCGTTCTTTCGGTGTCATAGGCATGTCTTAATGTAACCGTCGAAGAGGGCGGCTATGACCTTCACCGTGTCGGGCGAGTCGGCGGCTTTGCGCGCGTAGTTGAGAAACTCCTTGCCCACCTCAATCTTGTCGCCGATGTTGGTCTCCGTTTCGAGGTTGCGTATGGCTGCAGTGAGTTTGGTGAGCGTGTCGGCATCTTTATTATTGATGTACCGTTCACCTTCGGGTCGCATATCGACACTGTCGTTGAGTTCGCGCAGATGGTTGTAGAGCCTGCTGAGCTGTGTGGATTTGGTGGTGACGACCGACGTGCGCAGTTCCTCCCACTTGCCCTCGGCAGCCCAACGGCAAATGGTATTCTTGCTCACGCCTACGCGTTCCGCAAGTTCCTTTTGCAGTATGCCGGGCTCTGAGAGGTAGAGATGCTTTGCGAAGTCCCGCTTCTGCTTGTTGGTCAGCCCTTCGCCGATATTCGTAATTTCATCCATTTTTGTTAGTTTTGTATAGTTAGTAACCTGTCTAATGATCCTGCCATGAATACCTCCACCGCACGCCGCATACAGATTGTCAAGTCGCTCATGCGTGACCGTTACGAGCCTGGACGGCAGGACAGGAACAAGACTTTCGTGTTCCGCACGGAGGTGTTTCCACTTCTCGGTATCAGCAAGCGGACGTTCAGCCGTTACATCAACACAAGCGACGAAGACGTCAGCAAAGCTATGCGCCCCAAAGAGGAGCCACGTCAGGGTTCTCTGTTCCCCGATTTCTTTTAGTCGTAGATCGACAACGGCAATCCGTCAACTCCACGAGGAGGATAATACGGTTCGGCATCGAGCACTACGCACGTGTAGGTTGTCTCGTAGGCCTTCCAGAGGTGTGGCAGGTGGTACAGTCGTGTGGAGGTTCGTAAGAGCTTTGTGGTCTCGGTGGGTTTCCAGCCTTGGAGAGCCCAGTGCACACGCTTGGCAAGAGCCATGCGGTCGGCAATGCGTGCGCGTTGATCTTGGTTGTGGTGAGTGTCGTCGTAGCAGTCGATGGCGAGGGTGATGACTACCGTGACCGTCCCTTGCTGACCGCTCCGTGCGAGGTTGCTCCAGCCTATGTCCCGAGCATCGATGAAGACGGCCGGCGCGACGACAGGGTAGATGTCCGATTCCTCGTCCTCTTCGAACATTTTCTGGAGCTGGCCGTAGTTCTCGTCGATGGTCTGGAGTTCGGGCACTTCCGATTTTAGGCGGTCTTGTATGTCGAGGATAAGGTGTTCCATGGCTTAGATGACTTTTACAAGATAATTTAGGGCGTAGTAAGGTGGCATGTTGTTGTGGGCATCTCCATTACCCGAATAGTTGCCTGTGCCAGAGCCGCCTGTGTAATTGGTGTTGTATGTTGAATCGTTGTTCTGAACAGTCCCTACGCAACTCGAACCGCTGCCCTTTTTCTCTGTTTTATCTAAGTTTATTGAGTGGTTGTGCCGTGGCATCTCTCTCAATGTAAGCGCATGTTTCTCTTCGCCGCCTGTCTTGCCAAGCGTATATGTAGCGCTTGCTCCCAAAGCAAATCGTCCCGACAAATTGGGGCATTTTACGCCTATTTTGCTGGCAATCCATGGAAAGTCCAGAAACGCTTGGCTACTTACCAAGCGTGCCGTATTTGGTAATCCTATTCTTTCAAAATAGCCGTTCCATGCTTGACACACCGTTTGGGTGCTTCTCCATTCGCCACATGGTATGTAACCAAAATATTCGCCCATGCCACTCACCACGGCATCGGTTGACGTTGCGCTTAATGGCAGAGTTTGCGCTGTCATCACTATCGTCCCTTTCGGTACAAGCTGCCGTTGCAATGCTGTGAGGTTTGCGCCTGTGCTTGTGTCAAGAGCGGCGAGCGCGTTTTCAAGTTTCACAATGCGGTTGAGTGCAAGATCGAGAAATGTCTTGCGTGATGCAATTTCCCAAAGAGTACTAAACGAGCGTCGACCATTGTCGGGGTCGAAGTCGTAGATGGTGAGGTTGTTGCTGTCGGGCGTTAGCCCAAGCGTGGCGTAGCGCGAGGTGCGGAACGTCTTGGTTTTTCCGTCCTGATAGGCGAGTTGTTCGGCGGTGGCGCTTTCGACGACCACGTAGTCGCCTCGGCCGCCAGCCTTGAAGGGCAAGAGTTCTCCACGAACGACAATAAAGCCGTCGGTCGAGCCGTCGAAATAGGCATCATTATTACTATCGTATTTCAGCACGCCGCAGCCCGACACGACGTAGCAGTCTTCGCGGTCGCCGCCGGTGATGGCCACAAGGGCCTCGTTGATAGTCTTCCAGCACTGCTGCATCGATGCCAGGCGCTCGGTGCTCATCGGGAAGCCTCCGGTCTCAAAATTCAGTGTATCCATTTTTTATCTGTTTTTAGAAATACATTATCACATAGCTGACGCCGGCAATCTTCATGTCGTTGATGCTGACGCGCAGGCTTGCTTCGCTGTCTCTGAGTACCGTCGGGACACTCACGACAAAGTCGCCTCCTATCTGGTCAGCATATTCGGTATCGGGGTACAACCATGTGTTGGCTTCGCCTTCGGCAAGCCACGAGCGCAGATGTGGTTGCAGGTTTATCTCGTTTTCGGTGTAGAGCCACCAACGCTCGTGACTGTTGCCCTCGCCCACACGTATGCGCCGATTGGTGCTGTCGAAGCGGTCGTTGAGCAAGCTTTCCAGACTGATGACTTGCCCTGTGTGGCGCAGGCGGTAGTATGTCCCCCACGGCTCGCCGCAGTGAGTAGTGTGTATCGTGTCGTGCTTCTGTTGCAACACCGACAACGCCGAGCGCAACAAGGCGCACACCACCGGTCGGCGTAGGATGATAGGCAATAGCGAGATTGCCATGTTGATGACGTCGAATGGTTTCATGGTTTGAAGCGGTATTCTATTGTCGAGTGCCAGTCGTCTGCCGTGTCGAACGAGACGACGAAGTAGCCGCTCTCCGGAGTGTGCCTGACGTCTATCACTTCGGCCGCTGCGTAGCCACTCTCGGTCTGCCCTGTGGCACTCACGGCGGCGCACGTGGCTTGGGTGATGTGCGGAACCTCTACTCCGCTGACTGTCTGCAGGTAGTCCGTAAGGTGTTCCAAAACGAGTTCGCCATTGAATGGCAATTGCGTCAGGTAGGTTTTCACTGCCGTTTCTACTGGCTTTGTCGGTTCGCTTATCAGTTCGCCGTCTGCGGTGTAGATAGTGCCGTCAACGTAGACCACCATGCGGAGCGTCAGCCGGTCGCCAGCCATGGAGATTATCGTGGTCTTTATGCCAGCATCTTTCACACGGCTTATGTAGGTTTTGAACGCCGTCAAGCGGTCTTGTTGCAGGTACGTGAGGTCGCCATCAGCGTCGGTCGTTGCCACTTTTATTATCAGTCCGCCTGTCTCTGCTTCGGTGACGGCGCATTGGCTTATGGGCAGTTCGGTGTCGGCAGTTGCTTCGGTGGCGTAGTCTGCCGTAGCGTCGTCTATCGCCTCGCCGTAGCGAAAGGCGAGTGCTTTCTGCTGATACCACGTGAGGGTGTGGGGGCGCAGGGCTGACACTGTCTGCGTCACCTCGGCAAGGTGGGTCTCCGTTAGCCTCTCTATGGCGTAGGCGCACACGGCGAAGACGTAGAACAGAATGCTCTCTACGCTCGCCTTGCTGAAGCGCGCGGAGAACGTCTGCCCCTCGCCGAAGCCGTAGGCTGTCTGCGCCGCCGTGTCGCTCATGAAGGCGGTGGCCATCGCCTCTTTTATCTCTTCTATTGTTCGTGCCATAGGCTTATTCGTTTTTGTTTGGTGAGACCGCGAAGACCGGCACTGGCGTTTTGATGTACCAATAAGATATGCCTTCGGGGTTGAGTTCGTCAATCTCGTCTTGGCTGGCGGCGGTGGCGGGCGTGATGCCGTTGAGTGCGTAGGCACTCACCACGGCGCGGTCGGTCTTCCTCCGGATAGCTCCGCTTGTGCCATCCACTGTCGGTATTAGCAGAACTGTATTTGCCGTCACTTCGTCCGAGAGGGTCAGGTCGTTGGCAAGGGCGAGGTCGTAGGCGAGTTCGGCACGCCCCCACACTTCGAGGGCTATGTCGAAAAGCGTTTGTCGATCTTTGGCTGTTATGGTCTGCATGGTTATTCAACCTCCATTTGAACGGTGTTTGAAAGCGTTTCAATCGATAGGCTTTTGACCTTTAGCCCCACCGCCACGAGTTGTTTGCGCAGTCGGGTGAGCCACAGTTCTTGTCGTGGACTACCGAGTTGTCGGTCGGCTTCGCCGCCTATGAGTGGCAGTTCTTTCAGTTCGCCACGATTGGCAGTGGTGACGATGCTTGCAATGGTCGTCTGCGGTCTGCCGAGTGCGATGTGTCCGTCCTCGATAGTCAAGTCGGCGGTGTCGTTGTCGAGTGTTAGTGCGGTGTCGTTCATTGGTTACATGTGTAGGGGCGAATAAACATTCGCCCATTGGTTAAAGTGCGTAATTAACGTCGTTGACAGCGTCGACGAGGGCGCGTGCCACCATGTCGCGTATGTCGGTCGCGCTCTGCTGCAGGTTGTTGGTCGTGACGGTGAAGCTCTCCACGACCTTGTCTATCGTTATGTCGATGCGCTTTATTTGTGAGGATTGGGCGGTGGCTTTTGCCACGATGCCGTTTGTGGCTTCGCCTATGCCGAGTGGCGAGGTTGTAGGCGCAGCGTTCTTTTCCGTCTTTTTGTCTTCTTTGGGTTTGCCTGTGGCAGGGTCTATCTCCTTTTTCTCGCCTTCGGCAAGATTGTGGTCCACTCGCACCTCGTGCACCCATTCGGAAGCTTTCTTTGCCCAGTCCCACCCGGTGAGTTCCGCCACCCAACCAAGCAGTTTTTGCACTGGGTGAAGAAGAGCGTCAAGCAGAACTTCACCTATGCGCTTCAGCCCTCCTATTATTCCTCCGTCGGTAAAGGCTTGTTTTAGGCTATCCCAATGGCGCACGACGGAGGCAATCACCCAACCTATCGGACCAAGGCACTCAAGCACCGTCTCGCCCCACGTGTCGAACCAGTATATGCACGCGCCTATGGCTGCCACGAGTGCCGTTATGCCTGCTATGATTAGCCCTATGGGGTTGAGGCTCATGACGACGTTGAGTGCCGCCTGTACTCCTGCCCACGCTTTCGTGGCCACTGCCGCCACTTTTTGCGCTACTGTTGTCTGCATTATGGCTGTGCGCATGGCACGCAGACGTGCAGACACCGCACTTGTCACACTCGACGCGAACGACGTTGTCGCCGCCCATGCTTTCATTACGACTGCTGATATTTTTTGCGCTATGGTGGTCTTGCTTACCCACCCGGAGAGTGAAATGAGTTTTGTCTTCAAATACACAAAGCCATTACTTAGCATAGAACTCAATTCCACTACAGACGTTATTGATGAGGCGTTTTCTACCAATATTTGCGACAATGCCCCGAAGTCGCCTAACGATGAACCGATACCAATTTTCACGTCATCTATCGTTGCTCTCATTACTTCGAGGCTATGCGCCCACGTGGCGTTTCGTATCTCGGCCTGCTCCTGCGCGGCTTGCGTCTCGGTGACGGCCTCGGTCATCTCCCGGACGGCGTCGGCGTTCTGTATCAGGTAGGTGGCGGCGGTCACGTTGGCCACGCCGAAGGTCTTGGCGAGGAACTCGGTGTCTTGCAGCCTGGGGCGCAAGGCTGCGAGGGCGTCGGACAGGTCGGTGGCCGCCGTGTCGACCCCGAGGTTGGTCTTGAGGCTGAGCAGCACGTTGCGGAGGGCCGTGCCGGCCTCCGCCCCCTTGATGTTGGCCCCGCCGAGCACCTCGAGCGCGCCGGCCGTGTGCTCGACGTCGACCCCGAGGCTCGAGGCCGCCGCGCCCACCACCTTGAAGCTCTGCGCCAAGTCTACAACTTCGCTTGCGCCCACACGGCTGCCCGCCGCCAATACGTTCATTATGCGGTCGGCATCTTCGGCTGCAAGCCCATATTGGCTGATGGTGGCGGCAAGGCTGTTGGCGGCGTCGTCGATGGTCAGGCCGGCAGCTTGTGCCAGAGTTGCGCTCTTTTCGAGTATCTGCCCGATGTCATCTATCGGTGCGTCGAGCTGGCCCGCCAGCACCGAGAACGCGCGCGCCGCCTCGGCCGCCCCGAGCCCGCTCTCCTTGCCGATGCGCCGCGCCATGCCCGCCACGCGGTCGAGCTCGTCGCCCGTCACGCCCGTGATGGCCGACAGGTCGGCCATGCGCTGCTGGAAGTCGATAGCAGGAGCTGTTACTTGGTTCAGCGTTTCGCCTACGTCTGATACTGATTTCGCCGCTGTCTGTATCTTTATGAGCGAGTCTGTAATCTTGCCGAACACTGTTTTTGCTTTCTCTGTTGCACTGACAGCCCCTTTTATGGCGTTTTGAAAGTCCTCTATCGGGATAAGCATCTTTTTCAGCCCGCCACTCAGGTCATCGGTGAGAGAAAATCTTATTTGTACAGTATCCATGTGGCTATAATTTCGTATGCTTGCAAAAACAAGTTCACAATATGCTGTATGTAGTTAGTTTCATAATCTCGTTCTTCATGGCATCCCTTATGGGACATGTGATTGGCAATTCGTATGACAGCAAGTCAAAAGAATGTGTCAAAAGCGAAAACAGACATTTTTGGTTTTACTTCTGCTTGTTTCTGCTCTTTACGGAATACTTTGCGTATCTCGTATCAACGAATGCCCCCCTTCCGAGATAGTAGATTTGAGTTTTTACTTCCCATACAGCCGCTCTCGCCTTTTTGGTGTCAGCGGCTTTTTCGTGTCCCTCCGTCGCCGAAGAGCCTGCCGAGCATTTCTGCCTTACACCGCAGTCGCCACGTCTCTATCCACATGGCTTCGGCGCACAGGCGCGCCCACATCTCTTCACTCAGTGTCGAGGGGTCGATGCCAAAGTTGGCGCGTATGAGTGCCTCGCCTTTCATCAGCTCGTCTTCTTCGCTGTCGGAGTTTACCGCAAGGGCAAACTCCGTCAGACGTTTTTTATCGTAGCACGCGCCGAGCCTACAATCTTGCTTAGCTGACCGACGGCGGCCATGAAGAGTGCCGTGTCGGTCTTAATCTCGTCAGCACCGCCAGCAAAACAGTTTTCGAGCAATATTTTGCTCGCCTGTATTTCGTCGGTCTTCGCCATTTTGGTCATGGCGGAGAGCGTCGACATGTCGGGGCGGCGGAAGTAGGCGACGTACTCCTCGCCCTCGTCGCTGACGGTCACCTCGTAGACGCGACCATATTGTTTCTTTAGGCGGACAAGTTCCGTCTCGGTCAGTTTTCCTCGTGTTTCCATATTTCAAATGGTTTTTAAAAGTGGTTTGAATGTCGTTTTTTGACAACGCAAAAATGGGGTGGCTTACCCTCAAGAAAAATTAGTCGCGCCAATTTGGCGCAACTGTTTTTTGACGTGGTCCGCCCTGCCGAATTTTGCCCCAGAAACAAAAAACACACCACCCCAATGAAACGAATAAACCGCGAGTTCTGCCTGACCGATGACAGCGTCAACTGCTACGGCTATCGCCTGCTGACCGACGGCTTGGAACTCGACCGCTACCGACCGCCTGTGGGCTTCCTCATGCACGACCGAGACCGTGGCGTGGCAGTCCAGTGGACAGACTTCCGCCGAGAGGGCGACGCACTCTTTGCCACCCCAATAGTCAACGACACGCTCTTCCCCGACCTCGCTAAGCAGATAGAAGAGGGCTTCATCAACGCCGCCAGCGTGGGGCATATCGTAGCTCTCGAAATCTCCGACGACCCCACCGACAAACTGCCCGGACAAGACGGGCCCACCGTCCGCCGTTGGTTCCCACGCGAGGTCAGCCTTGTCGACATTCCTGGCAACTACAACGCCCTCGGCCGCCTCTATGACGAAAACGACAATGTGCTGCACGACCTCGCTGCACACCTAAACAACAATAACCACATGAACCTAAAAGAAATCTTTCCAGACCTGCTGAGCGACGACGAAGCAGAGGTCAAAGTGTACCTCACCGCCCTTCGCGACAAAGCACAGCGCGCCGACGCTCTGCAACAAGAGCTTGACGACCTGCGAGCCGAACGCGACAAAGCCGACATCAAGAACCTGCTCGACGGAGCTGTGAGCGAACACCGCATCAGCCAGCAACTCGCCGACTGCCTCGCCACCGACTACGTGGGCAAATTAGAAGCCCTGCGCAACCTTATCGGCAAGATGCCTGCAAAAAAGACAGTTCCACAACCCGAACCAAAGAAAGCCGACGACACCCTCGCCTCGCTCTCGTGGGACGAACTCGACAAGAAAGGACTGCTCCCACGCCTCAAAGCCGAGAACCCCGACCTCTTCACCGCTAAGTTCAACGAACGTTTCAAACACTAAAACCTAACACCACATGGCATTACAGAAAGAAATCTGGCTCGCCGACATCATTGAGCCACTCTTCGCCTCCAACACCTTCGCCGCCCGGGCCGTCGACCACTCCGCATTCGTCACGAATAAGCGCGTCCACGTCCCCAACGCCGGCGCGCCCCCAGCCGTCGTCAAGAACCGCGCGGAGCTCCCTGCCACCGCCACTCAGCGCGCCGACGCCGACCTCGACTACGCCATTGCCGAGTACACCACCGACCCTGTCCACATAGTGCATGCCGAAGAGGTGGAGCTTTCCTACGACAAGCGTCAGAGCGTCATCGCCTCTATGCGCTCAGCCCTTGCCGACAAGGTTCACCTCGACTTGCTCGACGCTTGGATTGGTGGCGCAAACAGCATGACCAAAGAAACTCTCGACAAAGACGGCGTTCTGGAACTCATGACTGCCTTCGACGAGCAAGACGTGCCGCAGACTGGCCGTTGCCTCATACTTACACCTTCTGCCTACGCCACCCTGCTCATGAGCCTCACGAACTTCGAGGGGCAGAGCTTCCTCGCTTCGGCTAATGCTCAGACGGGTGTAGTGGGTCGCCTCTACGGCTTCGACGTCTACCAGCGTTCTGCTGTCAGTGCCGACGCCGCCACCAACAACGTCTACGCCCTCGCATGGCAAGAGAACAGCGTCAGCCGTGCACTCGGCGCAACCGAACTCTTCACCGACGACCAGAACCCGCTCTACTATGGCGACATCTTCTCGGCCCTCGTCCGCGCTGGCGGCGCTGTAGCTCGTGCCGACAAGAAAGGCGTACTGGCTGTCAAGAGCAAATAACGACACCTCGCCATGCGACAGATAACCGAAATAATCATCCACTGCACTGCCACACCCGAAGGGCGCGACTACACGATAGACGACATCCGCCGTTGGCACGTAGCGCGCGGCTTTGCCGACGTGGGCTATCACTACGTCATTCACCTCGATGGCTCCGTTAGTCGCGGTCGCCCCCTCACTCAGCAGGGGGCGCACTGCACAGGCCATAACTCCAACTCCATTGGTGTAGCCTACGTCGGCGGCGTGGCAGCAGACGGCAAGACCTCAAAAGATACTCGCACCGAAAAGCAACGAGTGGCATTGCGCAACATCGTCCGCGACCTGCTCACTCAGTTCCCACGCGCTACCATTCATGGGCATCGGGAGTTCGCCAAGAAGGCTTGCCCCAGCTTCGACGTGCAGACCGAACTCTAAAAACACACCATGGAATGGACAGAACTTATCCGCATAGTCCTCGAAGCCCTAATGGGCGGCGGACTAATAGTTACGCTCTACACCCTTCGCGAGACCAAGCGCAAAGCCGTCGAAGAGGTGCAAGCCATGCAGACCACCAATGCCGACAGCATTCTCCGAACCAATGAAGAGTACATAGTCAAACCTCTAAAACGTGAAATCAATGGACTACGTGCCACCGTGCGCAACCTCACCAAAGTCCTTCAGAAAGTGCTTGACTGCCCTCATGCCGCTGGCTGCCCTCTCCGCGGCGAGCTGCAACAGCTCTACGACATTGACGCAAGCTTCGATGCAGACCCTGACGGACACGCTAACCGTGTGCGTGACGGAACATGACACAATCATTGTCACCGAATCCGACTCCGCCACCTTCTGGGCATGGGTGCGGTGCGACTCTCTCGGTCAAGTCCTCATAGAGGAACTAACTGCCGAGCGTGGACGCCACACCTCCATCACACCACGACTCGTCACCAACGGTCGACAAACGCTGATAAAAACCGTCGCCACGTCAGCGCCCGAAAACGTCATTGTCCGCCGACGAGAAGTGGGGCAGTACGTCTCGCGCAGTTCGCAAAACACGACAGAAAAACAGACCGATAGACAGCCACTCCGACGCACGCTCCGCGAATCTCTCTCTGTCGTGGTCGTCTTCCTCGTCGGAGTGCTCACAGGCTACCTTTTCAAAGCATTAAAACCATAAAACAACAACCCATAAACCGACAAAAACAATGGCAACAAAATCCCTTATGACACAGATTGGCGAAGTCCTCGCAGGTCGACTCAAGACCCTCGCCGACAAGATCGCCTCCACAGCCTCCGAGGCCCTCGCCTCAGCCAAAACCTACACCGACCAGAAGATTGCCGACCTCGTCAACTCCGCCCCCGAGACCCTCGACACTCTCGGCGAGATTGCCGATGCCATTAAAGACAATCAAGACGCCATAGACGCAATCAACGCCGCCGTGGCAGGTCACGACCACGACGATGCCACGCAAGAGAAGCACGGCTTCATGTCCACCGCCGACAAGACCAAACTCGACGCCCTCGGCGACTTCGCCGACTTCACCACAGCCTACAACGCCGCCCTCACCGCCGACTACACGTGGCTCCAAGCCTGACGGGCTGAACCCTGACAACTCTCGCCCATGGAAGAGACTATGACACTCATGACGAGGCTCGGCCAGTTCATCGGCGACAAGCTCGACACCCTCGCCCAAAGGCTCGACGCCCTCGAGGGCGCAAAAGCCGAGGGCGGGGCCTCGGGCTCCTTCGACGACATGCTCGCCTCCTACAACCAGGCCGTCGGCGGGGCCGACTCCCCACTCTACGACGACGGCTCCGACTACGCCGACACATAATTCCCCCCCGACACCCCGACGACAATGAACGACATGCAGAAACTCGGCCTCTTCCTGGCCAAGATGGCACTGAGGCTCAAAAAAGTCGAGGACGGGCTACAGAACGCCGGCGGCTCCACGACGCCAGACCCCGAAGAGCCGCACTCCAAATTCTACCGCTACGCCAAGGCCGTAGACACGGCGCGCGAGTCCGACTCGACCTTCTACCGCTACGCCGCCATCCCCGAGAGCCTCGACCACGGCACCAACGCCACATTCTACCGCTACGCCCCGCTGGCCGACGGCTCGCGGACAGTAGCCGTCACCTTCTACCGCTTCGCCCCGCTGGTCGACTCATCTATAAAATCCTGACAAAAAAAACTACGCAACATGAGCAAACAACGCGCCCTGA
The DNA here is from genome assembly GCA_004552385.1 of Bacteroidales bacterium. GTDB lineage: Bacteria > Bacteroidota > Bacteroidia > Bacteroidales > Marinilabiliaceae > W3P20-009. Next base: position 16,419 of record SFOL01000026.1, read on the forward strand.
GCATCAAAGCCATCGTCACGTCACGATCCACCGACTCCGACGGCAACGTCGTAGCCGAAAACTCGAAAACTTACTATTGCTCAATTGAGGAATATGTGCAATGGCTGATCAGCGAAGATCTCGGATTTGTACAAATCGGCTTCGAGCCCGACCACCCATCTACTCTCGAGGAGGTGGAATATGTCTCGTTCCGAAACCCAATCGACCTGACCAACACCCAATACAACACGCCCGCAAACGTCGTCAGTCAGATGCGCTCCGCTCTGAGGAACCCGAAAGAGAAGGGCGCCTGGCTTGTGTTGCGTGAATACGAGCACACCGAGACGTGGATTCTCGACGCCACCGTCTTCCCGATGCGTTGGCTTGGTCCATCCGAGGCTTCCAGCTTCGACGACTCCGCCGAAGATTGGGCGAATGGGTGGGCTACATTGGATGACGACCCCCAGGCTGCCTTCCGCTCCGCCTGGGTCCGCCACCTCATCTGCGAACTGACCGACTCGGAATACTCCGCCCTCGTCAGCGCGTGGGTCGCGTCGGTCGAGGCCTACATCAAGAAGCAGCACGCCGACGTCGACTACACCCTCTCCTTCAGCAACCCCCACACCATCGAAGCCTAACACCCCCCGCCATGCAAACACTCGTAATAAAGCGTGAGAACGGTAACATCGCCAAAAGCCTCCCAGGGCAGGACCACGTCAGTGGTCTGCTCTTCCTCGTCGACTCCGCCGACGACATCCCCGACGAGTTCGCTGCCGAACCCTTCCAGCCCTGCTCGTCCACTAAGACTGCCGAAGCCCTCGGACTGACCGCCGACGACCAATACGGCTACCACGTTCATGAGGCTCTGCGCCTCAACCCCGGATTGACGCTCTGGGTCGGCTTTGCCGTCCGCACTGCCGACATGAAAGCCGTCGGCGACTTCCAGCGCGCCGCCTCGGGCAACCTCAGGCAGATAGGCATTCTTGACACCTCTGCCGAGATAACCAAAGCCACCGTCACAGCCCTACAGGCGCAGGCCGACGCCCTCGACGAGGCGTGGATGCCGCTCTCCGTCATCATCGCCCCCAAAGTCGCCGACATCGCCAAGCTCCCCACCGACCTTGCCGCCTCCGCGCCCAACGTCTCGGTACTCATCAGCCGCGACAGCGAGGCGCAGGCCCCAGCCATCGGCACCCTCATCGGCACCCTCTCCGCCCGAGCCGTCAACGAGAGCATCGCCTGGGTCGAACGGTGCGAGACCGGCCTCACCAGGCCCCTCTTCTCCGACGGCAAGCCCTACGCCGACGTCGACAAGGCCGTCCTCGAAAGTCTCGACGCCGCCCGCTACATCTACCTGCGCACCTACCCAGGCCTCGCCGGGGTCTTCTTCTCCGATAGCCACAATATGGCGAGCGCGCAGAGCGACTACAACACCATTGAGCTTCAGCGCACGATGGATAAGGCCGTGCGTGGCACTCGCACCTACCTGCTGCCCGAACTCGGCCGACCTATCTACTTCAACGCCGACGGAACGCTCCGAGCAGACACACTCCAGCACCTCAAGACCGTCGCTGGCAAAGCCGTCGAAGACATGGAGCGCGCTGGTGAAGTCAGTGGTTGGGAAGTCTCTATCGACCCCGCACAAGACGTTCTTGGCACCAGCACTGTCGAGTTCACTCTCCACGCTGTGCCGGTCGGCATAATGAGAAAAGCCGTCGTATCGATAGGCTATGTCAAACAACTAAGCGAATAATACGCAATGAACATAATACCATTAGTCAACGGCAACGTCTACGGTTGGGCGGACATCACCGTCCTTGTGGGCGGCACACACGTCACCGGCATTCGCGGTGTGAAATATTCCGACAAGCAGGAGGTTTCCAATGTCTATGGCGCAGGGCGCTACCCCGTAGGACGCGCCAAAGGACGCATCACGTGCGAAGCCTCGCTTAAGCTCCTCGCCGACGAGGTGCGCTCCCTCGCCAGTTCCTCTTCTACTGGTCGCCTGCAAGACCTCGGCGTGTTCGATGTGCAAGTGTCCTATATCCCCGACGACAGCGGCAAAATCGTCCACGACGTCATCCACGACTGCCAGTTCTCCGAAGTGGAACTCGATTGGAGCGAGGGCGACGCAAGCAAGGAGGTCGACATACCGCTCGTCTGCTCACGCATAGAGTGGGGCAGACTCTAACAGACAAGCCGTTCAAATGGCTTTCAATCGTCATTTGAACGGCTGTTGAATGATGTCCGATTATGGCTCTAAAGACTTACGTTCAGACCAACCTGCCGCACCTGCCGCCCTCAAGGCAGAGTCTCCGACTCGTCATCAACGGCATGGCATCGCACTTCAAAGGGCGGTTCTTTACATCGCACTCTCTGCCTGTGCAGGATAGCCCCACCGACATCCGCACCACCCCCGATGACTCGGTGGGTGTCGCTCCGCGCGAAGCCTACGAGGGACGCTACTACGACACAGACCTCAGTCTCGGACTGACTGAAACTGCCGACGACATACTTATAAAGAGTGCCGTCTGCAAGGTGACTTTACGTAAGACTATTGTATCAACTGCCATTGCAGGTCGTGATGGAACAGTAAAGGAACTCATTTCTGCTCATGACTACGACATTGAGGTAACATTCAGTTTTATCAACACTGCGGACGAATACCCTGCCGATGCCATGCGCTTGTTCTCCGATCTGGCACGAGAAAATAGCGCGGTCTACGTCGACAGCGCATTCCTGCGACTCTTCGACATAGACCGTGTGGTGGTAAAAGAGATGGAAATAAATCAAGCCACGTATGGCAATACGCAAGAAGTAACGTTGAAATTAGATAGCGACAACGACTACGAAGTGGAAGTTACGCAAAGTGTCTAACGACATGGTCTTTGCACTCCAACGTTGAATGCGTCGTACCGAATTGTAAAGTCTTCGTTGTTGGTGACAAACCTAATTGTGAAGTCTTCATTGTTGGTCACTTCTCGCCAATGCCCAATTTTAGATTTGTTCGTTGCAAAGTCATCAATGTAGACAACCATATCTTCGTTGTTCGTGACAACTCTAACGCAAAAATCCTCGTTATTGGTCACAACTCGAAAACGACCTGCCAACCGCTTACCCTTGCAATATCCGTCTTTCGTAATGCATTCATGTCCACTGCTCCGCATAGACATGAGCAGAAACGACAGCGAAACCAACAGAAACAAAACCTTCTTCATAAGCCGATGTATCGTTTAACGTGCGACATGGAAATCCGGACATCCGAGGGCATCATCCGCCTTACTCATGCCGAGAGTGTCAAGATAGAGAAACACTCCGACTCGCTCTGCGACGTGGCGTCCGTCACCCTCCCTCGGCGCGTCCGTTGGCGCAATGTAGCAAAAAATCCTATCCGCCGGGGCGACACATTGCGAATTTCGCTCGGCTACGACGGCCGCAACCACCTTGCGTTCGTAGGTTTTGTTCGTCGCGTCAGCCCCGACACCCCAATGCTCATCGAGGCGCAAGACCCCATGAGCTGTTTCCAGACGCAAGAAGCAAAGAAACTATCCTACACCTCCACCACGCTCAACCAACTACTCGCCGACCAAGGCATAAGTGCCGAAATTAAAGGCACACAGTCCATCGGCGCCTACCGCGTCGAGTGCGACACAGTCTCCGAACTCCTCGACGCGCTCAAGAAACAGGGAGTGCGCACCATGATGCGCATCGGCGCGGGCAGTGAGCCGAAAATGTACGCCGGCCTCGCCATGGCCCCCGCCGACGCCCGCACCTTCGACTTCGACGACCACACCAACGTCGCCTCGCGCGCCGACCTCAAATACCAGCCCGCCGACCAGGTGCGCTTCCTCGTCCGCGTCAAGAACAACACAACGCGGGGCGGCCGCAAAACCAGCAACGTCGAGGTCGGCCACAAAGACGGCGAGCTCCGCACCTTCAACGTCGTCGGCATGACCGAGGGCGAGATGAAAGACTACGCCAACGCTCAACTCGAAAAACTAAAGCAGGGCGGCCTCTCGGGCAGCATCACCGTCTTCGGCGGCGAGATAGTCGACAAGCTCGACGCCCTCCGCCTCACCCTCGACGGACAGGCCGCCGGCACATGGCAAGTCGAGCGCAACGACATCTCGTGGGGCGAGGGCGGATTCCGCCAACGACTCACCATCGGCACAAAACTATCATGACAATGGACATCCGCGAAGCCATACGCAACATCGCCGGCGCGCCGGCACCCACAGTCGTCGTCGGCACCGTCACCGCCACCGACGGCGCGACGGCCGACATACAGCCCCTCGACCAGACCGCCGCCCCGCTCCTCGGCATAGACCTCAGCGTAGGCGAGACGGCAGCCCTAAGTTATCACCCCGAAGCGGGGGCTGTGGTGCTCGTCGTCCTCGACACGCCTACATCAGGCTTCGTCATCGGCGCAAGCCGTGGCAAGATTGTGATGAATGGTGGTGAACTGGGTGCGCTCATCAAGATTGACGAACTCCGAGCCCAACTCGACAAGATGACCGCAAGAATAGACGGCATAATAGACGCTATAAAAAACGGCAAGTCCACACCGCAAGACGGTGGAGCAGGGCTCCAGACTACAATAATCTCCGCCCTTGCTAAGCTCAACGACAAAGAAGATTTTGGCGACATTGCCGATAACAACATAACGCACTAATCACATGTCAGACAACACAACGACATACACGCGCGAGCAACTAAAAAAGTGGTTCAAAAATGGCTGCAAGCCCACCGAGAATCACTTTGCCGCCGTTTTTGATAGTTATGTACATAAAGACGACACGATACCTGCCTCCTCGATAGAAAACCTCGAGGAGCTACTCCGTCGCTACATGGGTCTGACGCGCGAAGAGGTGGAAGAAATGATTGCGGAACACAACGATGCAGAAGATGCACACAATATCGGGACTGCATTGGACTTCAAGTCTGCACTGAACGACATAGCCGACGGATAAAAACCAACACTGAAAACATACGTCGGGACGCACAAAGAAAACATAAAAGCGTCCCCGGCTGGGAGCATTGAACATCTCACCTCTCAATGCGTTCCACTTTATAATCGAGCGATGCCACATCGATAGTCACGGCATAGCTTGCAAGAAACTGAAATCGGAGCTTGAACTATTCATGCAAGGCGAATGTCAGACTGAAGAGTATCGTGAAGCAGGCATAGTG
>SFOL01000027.1 GCA_004552385.1 Bacteroidales bacterium
ATGAGGATTCAGCCTATTTTTATATCGCTTGGAAAAACTTTAGCGGACAGCAATATTACGAAATACAGGAAGGGCGAGGGTGAATTAGAGTATAACTTCGAGTGCAAAACGCACACCAGCATTGTCTCTGTAGGTTTTTATTTTTAGACGATCGTTCTTAAAATACGAAGACGGGTCCCATAGGCTATTGGCTATGGGACCCGTTATTTTAGATCTATAAGGGCTTAGTCCTTATCAACCGAGCCGAGAGCCTTGACACACTTGTCGAGGTCCGATGGGCGGATTATGGCTCGCGCGTTGCCGCCCTGCTGAAGGGCGTACATATACTCGACCGAAATGTCGTTGTCGGCAAGCTTGGCGAGGATGCTGGCGAGCGCCCCCGTCTCATTGGGACAGCTGACGCTGACGACATCAGTAACGATAGTGGCAAAACCCGCCTCCTTGAGCACCGATGCCGCTCTGTCAACATCTGGCACCACGAGTCGGAGCACTCCGAACTCAATCATATCGGCAGTGCTGAAAGCCAAAATGTCAACGCCGGCGTTGGCGAGGAGCGACGTCACCTCCTTAGTCCTCCCCACCCTATTCTCGAGGAAGACAGATAGTTGCTTTATAATCATACCGTCTGACAGTTTAATGATTATTATTTAAGTACTCGCTTATCCACCACCCGGTTAGACTTGCCTTGGCTACGCTCGATTGAACCCGGCTCGACAAGTTGGACATTTGCGTTGATGGAGAGTACACTCTTGAGCTTGTCGTGCAACTCCTTCTTCAAGGCGAGCATCTGTGAGAGGTCGTCCGAATAGAAGCCATTCTTGACCTCTACAAGCACGTCGAGAGTGTCAAGGTTGTTCTTTCTGTCGACAATTAGCTGATATTGTGGCTCGAACGCCTGCAGGTCGAGAATGACGCTCTCAATCTGCGAGGGGAATACGTTTATGCCCCTGATAATGAGCATATCGTCCGAGCGTCCCATGATGGGCGCTATCCGCACCTCCGTCCTGCCGCATGGACACTGCTCGCGTATGAGCGACGTGAGGTCGCGCGTGCGATAGCGGATGAGCGGGATTCCCTCTTTCGTAAGGGTTGTGATGACGAGCTCGCCTTTCTGTCCGTCAGGCAGGACCTCGAGGGTCTGCGGGTCGATAATCTCAGGGAAAAAGTGGTCCTCGTTGAAGTGAGACCCGTTCTGACACTCGCACTCGTGAGCCACTCCGGGCCCCATTATCTCGCTGAGCCCGTACATGTTATAGGCCTTGATGCCCATGTTTTGCTCAATCTCGCGGCGCATGCTCTCGGTCCACGGCTCGCCCCCGAAGCAGCCTATGCGCAGAGCGAAGTCATCCATCGAGTAGCCCATCTTGATGATGGTCTCGTAAAGATGGAGCGCATAAGACGGCGTGCAGGCGAGCACTGTGACCTGCAAGTCGTGCAAGAGGCGTATGTGCTTCTCGGTGTTGCCAGTAGAAGTAGGCAGGACGGTCGCCCCAAGGTGCTGTGCGCCATCGTGAAATCCGAGTCCGCCGGTGAAAAGACCATAACCGTAGGCCACGCTGACGGTGTCGGAGGAGCGCACACCCCAAGCGTAGAGGCTGCGGGCTATACACTCCGACCAGACCTCGAGATCTTTACGTGTGTAGCCTACAATAGTCGGCTTACCGGTAGTTCCGCTTGACGCGTGAATTCGGATAATCTCGTTGCGAGGGACGGCGAAGAGGCCGCATGGGTAGTTGTCCCTCATCTCCTGCTTGGTGGTGAAGGGCAGTTTGCGTATGTCTTCAATAGTGTTTATGTCGCTGGGCATGATGCCCGCCTCCTGCAGTTTCTGGCGATAGAAAGGCACGTTATGGTAGAGCCTCTCGACAAGCTTGTGCAGCCTGACGCCCTGCAACTGGCGACGCTCATCGGGGAGCATACCCTCTTTGGTCTTATTCCACATGGTGGTTCCTTAGTGTTTCTTGTTGGGTTAAAGCAAATCAGGCTGCCGGGTGGTCGTCTCTGAACATCTTGAGCCTCTCATCGAGGAGCGGGAACTGGCTCTCGGAGACGAACGACACGCAGACGCGAAGCCCCTGCTGATGACTTCCGGTGGAGTCGAGGCTGATTATGCTGACCCCGTAATAAAGCAGCTCCTCCATAAGCGCGGCGCCCGTCATTCCGGGGTATCCGACCGTGAAGTAGAACCCGTCAGCCACGGGGTCTCCCATGTCGTCGGCATAGACGAGGTGGAAACCGTTCTTTATGAAGATCTCCTTGATGGCGGCGGCCCGCCTGCCATACTCGTGAGCCGCCTCGAGGAAGTTGTATTTGCCATCGGCGGCGGCGGCGAGCATGGCCGCCAAGGCGTATTGGGCGGAATGGGCTGTGCCGCTCGAAAGGCAATACAATATCCTGTTGACGAAGACGGCTCCGAAAGAGGCTACCCCGTATCTGCTGGCGAGAGCCGGATACGCCCTGTCATATTGCGCCGAACTAATGACCGCCACGCCGATGCGCTGGCCGGCATAGCTGAACGCCTTAGAACCGGAGATTAGCATAACGAAGCGGTCGGTATACTTGCCCACGGACGGCTGAAAAGGCGGCACGCCGGGGTGGCTGACGTCCTTACGGAAGTCCATGCCGAAATAGGCGAGATCTTCAACTATTATGACGTCATACTTGTCAGCAAGCGCGGCAAGTCCGCGGATCTCATCGTCCTGCAGGCACATCCAGCTCGGATTGTTCGGGTTGGCGAAGAGCATCGCGGAGATGTTGCCCGCCTTGAGCATCTGCTCAACCTTGTCAAGCAGATCCTGTCCGCGGACCCCGTATATGTCAAAAGCGACATGCTTGAGGCCAATGATGTCGAGCTGCGTCTTTTGGACGGGGAAACCAGGGTCGATGAACAAGACGGTGTCTCGCTCGGGCACAGCATGGCATATATCCATGAATGTGGCGTAGGCGCCTTGCATTGATCCGCTGACCGGTATGCAGCAGCGCGGCTCGACATCGACATCGGTGAAAGCCTTCACGAAGCGCGCCGCGGCCTCCTTGAGCGCCGGGTGCCCGTCGAGCATGGGGTATCTTGCGGCGCACCCTTGGCGCAGAGCCTCGATCTCGGCCTCGGTGCCGATCGTGTCGGGCTTAAGCCCCGGCACACCCATCTCCATGCGGACGTACTTGAGCCCTGTGGCGGCCTCAACCTTATTAGCCACGGTCACAACCTCGCGGATGTTGGCGCACGCGAAGTCAGCGAGGCCGAGCGAGGCCTTGGCCTTGTCAACCGCCTCGCGGGGCATGGGGGTTACAGCGTTCCTATTCATCGGCCACACCCTGTTTTTGCGGACTCGGCGCCGAGGCGCAAGGCTTTGACGTTACTCTCAACCACCTTGTCGCCCTTTGAGGCGAACACGCGCGAGACGCTCTCGGCAAGGGTGTCGACGTCGAGTTCGAGCACCTTTGACGCCGCCCCGAGAAGAATCATGTTGACACCGCGCGGCAAGACGTGCTCCTTGGCTATGGCGTCGGCATCAATCAGGATGGAGTGGCTGAACGCCTTAATCTCAGCTATAATAGCGTCGGCTTCAGGGTAGTTCGGAATATTGACGAAGGGCTGCGCGCAACTGACTATCCAGCCCTGAGGGTCGAGCGCGGCCTTGTATCTGAGGGCCTCCATGGGCTCCATAGCTATGACGATGTCGGCGCGCCCCTGCGGTATGAGGTCGGACGCTATGGGTCTGTCTGATATTCGCAGGTGGCTGTGGACGTCGCCGCCCCTCTGGCTCATGCCGTGAACCTCGGCCTGCTTGATGTACATGCCGCGGCTCATGGCGGCATCTCCTATGATGGTGGCAATGGAGAGGATTCCTTGTCCGCCCACCCCTGCCAATATGATGTCTTTCTTCATCTCAAAAAATAGAACCTTGCGACTTTACTTGTTCTTCGCCTTAGCCTTACGCGAAAGCGTCTGTATGCACTCGCGGCGCGGGATGATAACCGAGAGGCCCGGGTAGTCCATCTCGCGTCGGATGAGCTCAGCTATCTCGGGCATGTTCTTTGGGAGAGGCTCAACCACGAAGAGGTGGTCGCGGTCCAGGCCGAGACCGAGGCAAATGGCCTCATACTTATTGAGTCCGGCCGAGTCCTGCCCTCCGGTCATTGCCGTGGTCAGGTTGTCAGATATAATGACGGTCATCCGCGCGTTGGCATTTATGGCATCGAGCAGGCCGGTCATGCCGGAATGCGTGAAAGTGGAGTCTCCTATGACGGCCACGACGTGAGGCAGCCCGGCGTCGGCGGCCCCCTTGGCCATTGTTATGCTCGCACCCATATCCACGCAGCTGTTCAGCGCTCGGAACGGCGGCAGCGCACCGAGCGTGTAGCAACCGATGTCTCCGAAGACCTTGGTGTCCGGGTAGACGTTGCGTATGACCTCGTTGAGCGAATCGTAGACGCTGCGGTGTCCGCATCCCTGGCACAAAGCGGGCGGTCGGGCCACAACATTCTGGCTTGGGGCGTGGAGCTCACGTGCTGGCAGGCCCATGGCGGCGCGAACATTGTCGGGCGTAAGCTCGCCCGTGCGCGGTAAGGCTCCGTTGAGACGGCCGTCGACCTTGACTTCGTTGGGCAAGATGCCTGTGAGCTGCTCCTCGACGAACGGCTGACCGTCTTCAACCACGAGCAGCCGACCCGTCTGACGAGCGAGGGTGCGTATGGTCTCGGCCGGCAACGGGTATTGCTGAACCTGTAGCACGGCGCAGTCGGCCATGTCGGGCAGGTTCTCTGCCACATAATTATAGGCAATGCCGCAGGCTATGATGCCCACCTTGGGTGTTCCGACCGTGGTGAGCCGATTGAGGTCGGAATGGTCGGCGCGGCTGACGAGGTCGGTTTGGATGGAGGTGAGGTGCTCGTTCCTGCGCCTGGCTATGGCAGGCAGGAGCACCCAGTTGTCATCGGGCGTGTGGATCTCGTTCTCGGGCATGGCCTCGGCACTCACGTTCACGACGGCGCGCGAGTGGGCCATGCGGGTCACGAGGCGGAGAAGGACAGGAAGCCGCAGCTCCTCGGACAGGGCGAAGGCCTTTGCCATGACATCATAGGCCTCCTGCTGGCTGCTGGGCTCGAGGGTGGGAACCATTGCGAACTTGCCGTAGAAACGCGAGTCCTGCTCGTTCTGAGACGAGTGCATGGATGGGTCATCGGCCGCCACGACCACGAGTCCGCCGCAGACTCCCGTCATAGCACTGTTGACGAACGGGTCGGCGCAGACGTTCATTCCCACATGCTTCATGCAGACCATGGCCCTCTTGCCTGCGAAAGACATTCCGAGAGCGGCCTCCATGGCGGTCTTCTCGTTGGTGCACCACCTGCTGTGGACGCCCCGCTGTCGCGCTATGGGCGAAGCCTGTATGTATTCGGTAATCTCGGTAGAGGGCGTGCCTGGGTAGGCGTATACGCCGCTCAGTCCGGCGTGAAGCGCGCCAAGAGCCACGGCGTGGTCTCCCAGGAGCAGTTGCCTTTCTTGTAGAGTCATTGTCTTTATAACTGTCTATGATTGTTCTTATGGTTCCTTGACGTAGAAAATGGCTGTGGACTCGAAGACGGAGCGTCCTTCGGCATCAGTAACCTCCACGAGGAAAGAGGGCATGAGCCTATGGCGGGCCAGGGGTGTCGCCTTGGCCGTGAGCGAGCCGGCGGGTCGGGCTGCGCGCACATAGTGGACGTTGGACTGTATGGTCACGGCGGGCTTCCCGAGGCTGTTAGCCGCAGCCGCCGACACGGTGTCGGCAAGTGTGAAGATGGCCCCGCCCTGGACGGAGCCGAGGGCGTTGAGATGGCTGGGCGTGACGTCCATGTGGCCTGACGCGGAGCCGTCGGCGGCGGAATCTATCACGACACCGCACATCTTGGCGAAGCGGTCTTGCTCCGAGAAAATATTCTTTAGTTCGTTTTCTGTCATTCGATGTTAATTGTATTATCTCCTCTTTTGAAATTTATACGGCAAATGTCACACTTTTTAAGATAGTATCAAAGTATATACGCGCCAAATAGGTCACCCTCACCCGCGAGTGGAACGATGTACATTTGCGTGCTGTTGAATTTTAACACGGCACAGCCACAGGGTGTTAATATTACAAATCGAGCCAGCCCTGCACAGGCTGATGCCGGCAGGGCTGACTCCGAAGTGTGACGCCAAATCTCCTTTAATCGGTGACAGGTCTTATTGGTTGAGCCGCATAGCGGAACCACTGGTCATAGTTGCCATGCGTGTAGCCCATGAACAGGAAGAGGTCTTTGGCCTGCGTGTCATTCTCGGGATGGAGGGTCGACGACCAGTAGCAGCCTTTGGCGGCATCTCCCACCTGGCTCCAATGGTAGACGAGCGAACCATCGGTCTCGAGATAACCGACAAGCGGTATGAAGAGCGTGTTTCCGTTATTGCCAGTGAAGACATAGCCCCAGACGCCTCCCCGCTCCACCATCTTGGGGTCGCAATTATTGACGAGCTCGAGGCACTCCTCGTAGGTCGGCATACGCCACTTGCCGCCAAGAGCCACGTGGGCGGCGTCATCGGCGGGCTCGAGCCTGGTGAGGCCATCGGTCTCGTTGTATTTCGTGAAAGTCCAGAGCGCTATGTCTTCGCAGAGCTTATAGCCTCGCCAGTTGGCTTGGTTGGCGGGCTTGACCTGGGTCTCGCCCCACGAGTAGTAGTTCCCGGCCTCCTCGGGCGAGGAGGCTCCAAGGTTGAACGAGGCCCAGCGGACCGACAGACCAAGGTCCACGGCCTCCGGCTCAACAATAGGTGACACGTCGTCGCCGTCTTCGCACGACGTCATCGTGACAGAAAAAGCCAAGGCGCAAAGCGCCGCGGGGAGGCTGGCGAAAAGACTCCTCGCCAGCGCGCCACACGCATTATCGAAGTTTAGCATTGCTTATTCGTGATTTATGTTAAGCCTGAGACCCGCCGCAAAGGAGGCCCCAATTTTGTCGGTATAGACGAACTCGCGCCTCTTCTGCCCCAGAAGATTATCGGCGGAGACGAATATGGTCAAGAAGTCGACAGGGCGATAGTCGACCTTGGCGTTGATGGTCAGGCGGTCGGAGAGCCTCTCGGAGCCGTAGGCCGTGGCATAGGTGCGCCTCCCGACGAAATTGGCGTGGGCAGATATGTCGATCTGCTTGACAGGCTTGACAATGACGCCCGCCATGCCATAGAACGCCGGCGTGGACTTGTGGACGTGCCCGTCGCGCCTCGCAGGCTCGTCGGCCTGGCTACGGCTGAAGGTGTACTCCTTCTCGGCCATCTTATAGTCAATCCCGTATTTGAGGGCGTAGTAGAGTGCGAGCGAGTTCTGGTATGTAATTCGCCTGGGCCCGTATTGCCCCTCCTTGTCATAGATGTAGCTGCCCTTGGTGAAGTACGCGTCTCGCAAGACGTCGAGAAGCCTCTCGCGCGCCTGAGGCGTCATGTCCGCCACGATGGCCTCATAGTCTCCCGAGTGGCTGAGCGTGACGAGGTTGGGCAGCAGGTTGGCCCCCAGGAGCGACTCGTCGGTCGAGACGATCCTGCTGCCGTCGGCCGAGCGTCCCTCCATGCAGTATATGATGTCAGAAAAGCCGTCAACCATGTTGTTGATGATGCCGTCTTCGCCATAGAATTGCTGGTGGAGGGCCTCCGCCTGGTTGTAGAGGTAATAGTCGTCGATGACCGTGCGCTGGACGTTGGCATTGAGCTTGGCGATGACCTTGGGCGAGATGACCCAGTCGACGTTGAGGCTGAGTCCAATCTGCCTGACCTTGTAGGGCAGGTTACCGTAGCTGCTGTTGCTCCGGGTCGATATGTTGGCCATGAATGAGCTTTGCGCCTTGCGCACGTCAATGTCATGCCCGCCAGCGTCTTCGATGATGCGGTTCATGGAGTCGTAGAAGTTGCCAAAGCTTGTGGCAGCCTTGGCGTCGGACGTCATCATGGCCCCGTAACCGTCGCTGAAGGAGTAGAACGCCTCGGCATCGAGAAGCAGGTTCTGCGATGGCTGGAACCTGTATCCTATCTCGACATTGTGTATGCCCACGAGGTCGGCGTCCTCATTGCCAAAAAACTCAATGACCGACGGGAAGTCCATGCCCGTCCGCTGCCAGCGGTAGTTGCTCTTGGCGTTGAGCATGTTGGCGGAGCGTACTCCCCTGCCATAGTTGATACGGAAATAGTGGCTGTCTGAAGCCTTGAAGCCTACAACGCCCTGCGCCGAGGTGTTCCACTTGTCGGGCACCGAAGTCTTGTCGGCCCTTACGGCAGCGATGAAACGCCACGGGCCGGTTCGGTAGTCGAGCCTGAGCGAGGGCGCAAACGCGCTTAGAGTGGCCTCGTCATTAAAAAAGCCCGACAGGGTGACGGCGCCGGAGCCATAGTCGAAGCTCTTCTTGCGGTCCTCGCCATTGGTGTATTGGAAGTGGAAGCCGGGGCGTATGTTAAGGTCGCCGAAGAAGAGGTCGTACTCAGCCGAGGCGAAGAACTGCTTAAAGTCGGCCTGGAGGCCCGGGCGTCCCACGGCGTAATCCTCGGGCCCGGCGTAGAAGTTGGCAAGCAAGTGCAGGTCTCCCAAACGGGCGTCGGCATTGACATACCCTTTCTTGAACTCTCTGAAAGCCATGGAATAAGGAGACTCCATGACAGTGGTCTGCAAGGCGAGAGACTGCGAGTATCCGCCCGAAAGGTGCAGCCCGACCCTGTCTGACGGGTTGATGTCGACATATCCGTTGACGGCCCACGTCTTACGGGCGATCTCGGGGTCGTCAAAACAAAGCGTGGCATCGCGGTACTCCAAAGGAGTGGCGGGGAATATCTGCGTGGAGCCGTCGAACCTTGTGGACGGCGAGAGCACCGCGAGCCTGGCGAAATCTTCCACATTGAGAGACTGCCCGACCTTGACCGGGGTGAGGCGCCCGCCAGCCTTAAGCGCTGCAATGTCGGCTTCGTCCAGCGACTGGCCGAGCAAAGACGGGTCGTCGGCCAGCCACGGCGTCTGGGTCTGGACCACGGTCAGCGTTCCGTCCGGCCTCTTGCGCAGGTCGTAGTTGGCGGTGAGGGCCACAGCTACTTTGTCAGACAGCCTCTTGCGCAACCGCGCCTCGCCGATAAATGTCCTTGTGCCTCCGACGGCATTGACGGTCAGCGCGCTCGACGAGTCGGACGGCCGGCGCGTTATGATGTTGATGACGCCCGTGACGGCGTTGACGCCGTAAAGGGCAGAGCACGCCCCGCGCACCACCTCGATGCGGTCGATGTCCACGATGGAGACGGGAAGGTTCTCCATTGTCATGGTTCCGATAGAGTAGTTGTGCAAGACTCGCCCGTCAATCATCAGCAAGACGTTCGAATTCTCGGTGTAGAGCAGCAGGTTGCCGTCCGGGATGTTGGCCAAGCCCCTGAGCTGAACGTCAAAGACACCGTTGACCTTTTGAGTCACGATGGCGCCCGGGATAAGGCGGAACGCCTCCTCGACACTCTTGCAGCCGTAACTCATCATCTCCTGGCGGGTTATGACAGTCGTGGCCAATGGTGACTCGAATGCGCTCTCGACACTCTTTGACGCCGACGCGACACTCTTGTTCATAATGATGGCGTAGAGCTCATCGACGCTGTTCACCTCGAGCAAATCGACGGCGAGCAGAAGATCCTCAAAAGAGAGGTCTCCAAGCTGATCAATGGTCATGGCCATGACGGCCTCCTTGGTGAGCCGCCTCTCCGGCTGCGCATCTTGCGCCACGGCGACCATCGCTACCTGAGCCGCCATGATAAAGGATAATAATCTTTTCATAGTGAAAAAAGGCCGTTTCTTGGGACTAAAGAGCCCTGCCATTGTTAAGCAACATCTTGGTTACGCTGAGCCCGTGGCTCTCAATGTTCCCCTTGCTTATGGCATAAGAGAACTTGCCCCGAACGAGTTCGAACGCGATGTCCGCCCCCCTGGCGCAATGGCCCTCGGTGGCACTGACAATGAGGACCTTGTTGCCCGCCTGCTCGCTGACGAGAGTCTCAATCTGAGCAGCCTTGGCACCTCCTAAAAAAATCACGTCGACCCCAGACAAACCTTGGGCCGACGCGCTCTCCAATATGGCCACGGGGCGACTGCCCACCTTCTTGTTTTTCGTAATAGTGCGGAGGTCTCTCGCCACCGCCTTGTCGCCCACCACGGCAATGTTGAGCGGCGCATCCTCGTCAGTGCCAGCCCACGACGTGTTCTTGGCAAAATTGAAAAGATACAAAGCCTCCAGTCTCGACATCTGCTGCGCCATGGCGGCGAAGCTCGTCAAGACCACAAGCAAAGCCAACGCAAGTAGCCTTCTCATAAACAGTAGGTTGTGTTTCCTTATCTGAGTTTTTTTAATTCCGGCGGCATCGCAATTGCGGAGTAATGGCGGATGCGACGTCTTGGCAAAGCGAGAGCCGGATTTCCACCAGCAATGCCGGCGAGATGGGCTATAACAGCCTTTCGCAGACCGCAAATTAAAAGTTTTTGAATGAGTATTGCAAAATTAAGGCAGAAAAACACGGCAGGGAATGAGAAACCGCCGACGCGTGAAACCTATGGCAAATCAGGCGACAAGCTCGGCAGGCATGGGGAAAACAGACAAGGGAGACGAGCGCGCTCATAATCATAGGAAGAAAAACGACGCGTGCGCACCAGAGCAAGTGGTGCGCACGCGTCGGCGTAGATTAAGCCATGGAGGCGGAACTACTTCACGTTCAGGATAAAGAAGTTCTTCTTGCCTTTCTGGACAAGGATATACTTGCCATCGAGCAGCGCGTCGGATCCGACGACATCCTCGGGGGCTGAGACCTTAGCCTTGTTGATTTGCAGGCCGGCTATGTTCCTGCGGAGGTCGCTCTTGGAAGGGAAGACCGCAGCATGGGTGGTGAGCAGGTCGGCCACGGCCACGCCGGAGTCGACGACCTGGCGCGATACTTCAAAAGTAGGCACACCCTCGAAGACCGAGAGGAAGGTCTGCTCATCCATCTTACGGAGGGTCTCGGTGCTGCCTTTGCCAAAGAGGATCTGGCTCGCCTCGACAGCCTGCTCGAGAGCGTCCTGTCCGTGCACCATGATAGTCATCTCCTCGGCGAGCCTCTTCTGGAGCGGTCGCAGACCCGGGTCGGCGGACTGCCGCGCCACGAGCTCGCCAATCTCGTCGGGGGTGAGCATGGTGAAGATCTTGATGTATCGCTCAGCGTCGGCGTCGGATGTGTTGAGCCAGAACTGGTAGAACTTGTAGGGGCTGGTCTTCTCTGAGTCGAGCCAAATGTTGCCGCTCTCGGTCTTGCCGAACTTGCCCCCGTCGGCCTTGGTGATGAGCGGGCACACGAGCGCGAAGGCCTCGCCGTCGGTGGTGCGCCGTATGAGCTCGGCTCCCGTGGTTATGTTGCCCCACTGGTCCGACCCGCCCAGCTGCAGCTTGCAGTTGAAGTGCTGATTGAGGTAGAGGAAGTCGTAGCCCTGCATGAGCTGATAGGAGAACTCAGTGAAAGACATGCCCTCGCGGCTCTCCTGGCTAAGGCGCTTCTTGACGGAGTCCTTGGCCATCATGTAGTTGACTGTGATGTGCTTGCCTATGTCTCGGATGAAGTTGATGAAAGAGTAGTTCTTCATCCAGTCATAGTTGTTGACAAGGATGGCCGCGTTAGGCTCCTTGGAGTCGAAATCGAGGAAACGCTCAAGCTGTTTCTTGATGCAGGCCACGTTGTGGTTCAAAGTCTCCTCGTCAAGGAGGTTGCGCTCAGCTGACTTCATGGAGGGGTCACCGATCATTCCCGTGGCCCCGCCGACGAGCGCTATTGGCTTGTGTCCAGCGGCCTGAAGGTGCTTGAGCAGCATGATGCTGACCAGGTGGCCAATGTGGAGCGAGTCGGCGGTCGGGTCGATGCCCACGTAGGCCGTCGTCATTTCTTTCTGAAGTTGTTCTTCAGTGCCCGGCATCATGGTGTGCACCATGCCGCGCCATTTCAGCTCTTCAACAAAATTCATCGAATGAGTTAGAACGTTTAATTGGTTAAAATGCGAGGTCGCGCAAAAGCTGTGGCGACCTTAGGCTAAGACAGCCGCGCTAAGGTACGCAATTTTTGCGGGCGCGCGGCAAATGGCTGTGTTATAATCGACATAAGACGCCGGGCGAAGTCGGACCTTAGCGGAATAGGTCGGAACGGGGAGTCAGAACCATCGTGAGGCCGTATGAGTAGTCGAAGCGGGAGCGCGAGACGTCATGATATCCGCGGAAGTCGAGCGAGAAACGCCCCCACGAGGTGACGGGCGTGACGAACGACGCGCCAAAGGTCACGAGGTCGCGGTCGGCCTCATAGAACGAGGCGTCGTAGTTGGAGACGGACCAGAAGAGCGGGTTGCCCCGCATGGCGAAGAAGTCATGGCCGTGGAAATAGCCGACCGAGGCCTCGAGATGCTTCGCCCTAAGCGCGACCTCGGGGCAGAGTGCCCAGCCGTCATCGAACGGGCGGACTTCTGACCCCGCCATGGTGTGGAAGGCGAAAGCGTTCAATGCGAAAGAGACTGCCCTGACGAACCGTCCCGAGTCGGGCCACAGGGTGAGAGTGGGCGACAGGGTGACGTTGGCGAGACTCTGCATGGGCTCGTCGTAGTCGCTAATCTGACCGCCAATGTGATCAAAGACGAGGCTCGCGGGCAAAGAGAACGCGGCGGCGCGCTCCGACCCCGGACGGAAAAGGGCCTTGATCCCCGCCGTGAAACGTTCAGGCACGGTGTCGCCCTTAAAGATGAACTTGCGCCAATTGAGCCACGCCTCGGCCGAGAGCCTCGGACGGCGCAGCGACACCTGCAAGCCGAGTTCGGGCTTCTCGGTCAACTGCGACTCCGGGTCTTGTACGACCTCGTGGATGAAATGACTGGCCGGGCCTGGCAGGCACCCCATCTGGAGGGCGAGCCACCAGAGAGGCCGCCACCGGACCGCGGCGAAAGGGCGCACATAACTCATCTTGTCCATTCCGCCATATTGCAATGCCTGGAGGCCGCCAGTGACGGCGAGTTGTTCCCGCCCCCAAGTAAGAGTTGGGCGGAGCTGGTAGCCCACGAGCGTGTAGCCTTCGGCCGCCGGGGCGAAATACTCGTTGTTCTTGAAAAAGAAGACGGCGTCGATGGCGGCCGAGGGCAGGAAGGCCACCCCGTCATCAGGAGCCGCGAAACGGCCGTCGTCGACCATGTCGCAGAAGATGCCGGCCGACTGAGCCGCAGCATCGGCCACCGTCATGAAGGCTGCCGCGGCCAAGAGCAAGTTGTTGAGACTCATACTCGAGCTAAAGTGTTATTGACGGGCGAAGACCTTTTTGAGCAGGGCCGTTGTGCGCTCGTTGACGTCGGTGCGTATTTTCTTCTCTTGCTCCCCCACCTTGTAGTATATGCCGTCGACCGCCTTGTCCGTCAGATAGTCGGTGAGGTCGGTCTTGACGGCGGTAAGCCCCGCGGCACGGCCCACGACGGTGTTCGCCACGTCGTTCCACGAGGACGTCATGTCGTCCCACAGAGATTGGGGCGAGACGTCGCTTATGAGCTTCTTGTTGACCGAGGCTCCGATGTACTTGCCGAAGAGCTGTTTGAGGGGCGCCTTGGTCTTGCCCTTGAAATAGTCAGTGGCCGCCGTGCCCTTGCTGCGCAATATTCCTGTGGCGTCTTGTATGGTCATGGACGTGAGCGCAGACGTGAAAATCGGCACGGCATTGGCGGCGGCGTCAGAGGCGGCGGCGTTAATGTTCTTGACGACCTTGGTTACGAGAGCCTGGCCGCCCGGCAGCTTGCTTATGTTCTTGGTTATGACCGCGGCTTCGGATGGCAGGCCAATGCGCGTGGCCATGTCGGCGTAATAGCCATCCTTCGCGCTCAACACGTTGATGCCCGTCTTGATGCCTATGTTAAGTGCCTCTTTGAGCCCGGACGCCACCTCGGCCTGGGAGAGTGACGTCTGGACCGTCTTGACCGTGGAGAGCGAGGAGGCGAGCGACCCCGTGGTGGAACAGCCGGTAAGTTGGGAGCCCACGCCGATGCAGATGGCGGCGGCAAACGCCGCGCGAAGTGAAGATGAAATCATGGCGAAATATGATTAGAGAAGCGGGCAAAGCCTCGGAGTGGCTTCGTCACCCTCCGAGCCTTGCCCGCGCATTATTCGTGGTAAAGATTGCGCCGGTGCGGCTCTATTGCGTCACCTTGAGCACCCATGCTTTCTCGAACCCCTGAAGGGTTCGGATGTCGCGATTGGCCCGAACCGCCTCGTCGTGGTCGGGATATTGGGCCGCGATGACCCTTACGCGCCCGTCATAGTCGAGAACCGAGAGGTCTGTTACCCCTCGCGCCCTCATGGACGCGATGTAGTCTTGCGCCTCCTGCCTCGTGAGGAAAGAGGCCACCACTATGCAATACGAGTCAACGTTAGTGGCGGGTTCCATAAGCTCCTCGACCTCGATGGCTGTCTCGGGCTTGTCTTGTGGGGCTTGCGCCTCTTGCGTCTCATCGCCCAAGCGGGCGGACTGGAGGAATGGCTGCGTCATGTCGGCCCTGACGAGACCGGAGTCTGACGTGCTGGGCGAGACGAGCAGGAACGCGGCCACGGCGGCAGCCGAAGCCACGGCCTTGCGCACGTCGACGCTCCCGAGGTTGCCGAGGACATTGGCTCGCGACCTCTCTGCGGCCACAGGCGCGAGACCATAGCTGTCGATGAGTGCGTTGAGGCCCGAGACGGGTTCGAAAGTCAGTCGCCCGTCGATGAGCGTGAGCGAACCGAGCTCGGGCAGCATGTAGACTCCGCCGGCGTCCACCTTCTCCATCACGGCGGAGACGAACGATTCTATCTGGCCCTGTGCGTCGGCATAGTCGGCCGCCGCCCCTCGCGCCGTCATGAAGTCGGCGAGGAGGCCATCGGTATGCCTGAGGTCAGGATTGAAAGCCACCTCTTTGCGCGGAGGGAGCATAAGCCCCCTCTGCTCGTCATAAGACGAGGCCACCCGGCGCGTGATGAACGCCCCGAGCCCCGGCACGATGACGCAGTCGTTCCGATAGAGCAAGTTCAGTATTAAAGTAGAGAGCACGGCATTCAAACTGTTAAAATGTTGCGAGTCGGCCTAAAGGCTCCACTCGGCACCGTCTTTAGTGTCCTTGATAGTGAAGCCGAGGGCCGCGAGAGAGTCGCGGATCTGGTCGGACGTGGCCCAATCCTTATTCTTCTTGGCCTGCGCCCGGAGCTGAAGGAGCAAGTCCATGGCGCCGGCGAAAGCCTTGGAGTTGTCAGACTGCGCGCCGGCGAGCTGCAATCCGAGGATCTCCTCGCCGTAGGTGTGGAAGGCGGACTTGAGCTCGTCGAGGTCGGCCGCCGAAATGGTGGCCTTGCCGTCGGCCGCGAGGTTGATGGCCTTCGAGGCGTCGAAGAGGTGGCTGATGACGATGGGCGTGTTAAGGTCGTCGTCCATTGCCTCCTGACATTTTTGGCGGAGGCCGTCGACGTCAGCGGTGGTCTTGTCCGCTGGCTGTATCTTGTCGAGCCTGGCCACGGCGTCCCTGAGCCTTGCCAAGCCCTTCTCGGCGGCCTGGAGAGCCTCGTTGGAGAAGTCGACCGTCGAGCGGTAGTGCGCCTGGAGGATGAAGAAGCGTATGGTCATGGGCGTGTAGGCCTGCGCGAGCATCTCGTCGCCCTGCGCATTCTTGTGGCTGCCGTTGAAGAACTCCTCGAGCGTGATGAAGTTGCCGAGGCTCTTGCCCATTTTCTGCCCGTTGATGGTGATCATGTTGTTGTGCATCCAGTAGTGGACGGTCTCGTGGCCGAGAGCCGCGGTGCTCTGGGCGATCTCGCACTCGTGGTGCGGGAAGATGAGATCCATGCCTCCACCGTGGATGTCGAACTCCTCGCCGAGATACTTGGTTCCCATTGTCGAGC
Organism: Bacteroidales bacterium; assembly: GCA_004552385.1. GTDB lineage: Bacteria > Bacteroidota > Bacteroidia > Bacteroidales > Marinilabiliaceae > W3P20-009. The sequence continues at coordinate 15,931 of SFOL01000027.1, forward strand.
ACTCGAGGTGCCACCCTGGGAATCCCTCGCTCCAGGGGCTTGGCCAGTGCATGATGTGCTCAGGCTGCGCCTTCTTCCATATTGCGAAGTCGTACGGGTTGTGCTTCTCAGTCTGCCCGTCGAGCTCCCTCGTGTTGGTGAGGGTGTTCTCGAGATCGCGTCCGGAGAGCTTGCCGTAGTGGTAGGTCCGGTTGTACTTCTCGACGTCGAAGTAGACGGAGCCGTCTGCTATGTAGGCGAAGCCGGCGTCGAGAATCTTCTTGACGAACTCGATCTGCTCAATGATGTGCCCTGAGGCGTGAGGCTCGATGGATGGCGGGAGGACGTTGAGCGCCCTCATGTCGTCATGGTAGAGCGTGAGGTAGTGCTGCACCACCTCCATGGGCTCGAGCTGTTCGAGCCTGGCCTTTTTGGCTATTTTGTCCTCGCCCTCGTCGGCGTCGTGCTCAAGGTGCCCGACATCGGTTATGTTGCGGACGTAGCGCACTTTGTAACCGAGCGACTTGAGGTATCGGAAAAGGACGTCGAACGTGATGGCGGGCCGTGCGTGGCCAAGGTGTGCGGGGCCATAGACGGTGGGGCCGCAGACGTACATGCCGACGTGGCCCGGGTGTATTGGTTTGAAGACCTCCTTCTTGCGAGTGAGGGTGTTGTATATCCTGAAGTTGTTATCCATAGTGCCGCGAATTTAATGAAAATTGAACGCATTGCAATTCGGAAACGTGCGACGGGAAGGAGCCGCCGTCGCCCGCCGATTAGGCGAAATAGGAGCGGAGGAGGTCAAGCGCCTCAACGCTGTTGAACGGCCTCGTGAGGCATGCGTCGTAGCCCACGCTCGAGACCGCCGCCATCTGCTCAGACTGCGACGGGTCGATGACGCCTATTACCGGCACCTTGCGCACGAGTCCCGACTCGGAGTCACGCAAAGAGGCGAGGAGCCTCGCCCCATAGTCGGGGTCGACACCCACGTCGACGATGACCGCGTCGACAAGGTTGTTGGCGAAAAGCCTCACCGCCCTGTCGCGGTTGCCGGCCCTGCGGACTTGCGCGAAACACTGCTCGAGAGCTCCGCCAATGTCTGCCCAAAGTCCGTCCTCCTCGGTGACGACCAAGAGGCACGCCTGACGCATGGGCAGGGCCGTGTTGAGGACCGACCTGACGTTGCGCAATGCCTCGCTGTCGAAATCGTCATCATTGATGACGGGCTTGTAATTTATGGAGAACTCGATCTTGGCAGTCTCGCCCTCTGAGACGGCTATCATGGAGCCGCCCTCGGACTCGACTATGCGCTCCGTCACCTCAAGGTTGAGCATGTCCATGAGGGAGCCCTCGTGATAAGTGACCTCGCGGCGGTCTACCTCAAGGCTGTGCTCAAGGATGACTGTGAACTTCAGGAGAATGTCGCTCACCACCATATCCTCGCGGTTGACGGAGATACGCATGCCACAGTCGGCGAGTCCGACCTGCGCGTCGAGGGAGTCGAAAATGTTAAGGAATACCTGGCGGGTGAGAATGCTGTTACCCATGAGGACCTCGGGGACGCCGTTGCCGAGCGAGAAGTTATGCGACACCTTTGGCGACCTTGGCCTGTAAAGCTTGAGGAGCGCGCCGAGCAGCGAGTAGAGGTTGAACTTTACGACCTCGACAGGGACAATGGGGATTGAGAGCTCGGACGCCTTACGGACCGCATTGACGTTGTTGATGGCGTTGAGCGCGGAGGACCGAATAATGGAGCTAAGCTCGGCCTGCATGGGGTTGAGCCTCTCGCCCACGAGGACTGCCGAGGCCTCGGAGATGTCGCGGAGGGGCTTGTCAACACAAGAGGCGAGCCGCTTGTTGAGATCGAGCTGGTTGGTCAGCTCCTCGTTCAACATGGCCACCTCGCGGTTCTTGTCATAGACCAGGCCGGAAAGCCAACGGACCGCGACGTAGTAGATGAAGACGTTTATGACCTGGATGAGGACGATAGTGAGCGTGCCGGAGAGAGAAAAGACCTTGGCTCCCTGATAACCGAGCACCTCGACGACCAGAAAGTAGTAGCCAAGGATGATGCCCGCCTGGACGAAAGAGAGGATGGCCCCGACGTGGCGGCCGCTCAGTATGATTGCAATAAACGGGTATATGGTAATGGTCACACCCACGATGGAGTATTGCGAGCAGGTGATGTAGATAATTATGAAGTAGATGAAAATGACTATCCTGTCGATGGTGCTCACGAACCTGTCCACCTTGACAATATACGTGACCACGAAGTACGTTATGAAAAAGAGCGAGAAGACGAGGTTGATAGACGACAGCACAGGGTCTTCGCTGACGAGAGTGCGCAAACCAAGCACAAGGCTCTGAACCAGCATCAGCAGGTTGACGACGTTGGAGAACGCCGACTTAAAGGCCGACGCCTCGGACAGGTCGGCGTCGGCAGAGGCCTTGAAAAGGTTGAAAACCCTGGAGAGTACGAACATGGGCGAACTATTTAAACTCAAAGATAGTGAAATTGCGCAAAAAAGCGGAGCAAACGGATACAAGGGCGGCGGCGCTGCGGGTGCACGAAAAACAAGGCCGCCCGCGCAAGAGAGAAGCGCGGGCGGCAATTAATGGGCAACGCGGTCGCAGGTCCCACGGCGTCGGGCGTCATTCGTCGCCGCCATTATCATTGTAACCACTGGCGGGCTGCCCCCTTCGTGCATCGGAAGCCTTACCGGTCATGTTGCCAAAGTTCCAAGCGAGTTGCATTATGAAGCGCCTGCCGCCCCACCAGCCTTTGCTCTCCTGACTGAAACCGTCGCCATGACTCGTCGTGCGCCTCTGTCGGCTGTCAAGCACGTCGCGGCAGTTCAGGGCAATGTTGAACTTCCTGTCGGCCAGCTGCTTGCGCACTCCGATATCGAGCACGTAAGACGCCTTTCGCTCGCCCTGGGTGATGACCGTGGGGGCCTCGTAGCGGAATGTAGCCTGGGTCGTAAACTCCTTGGGCAGCATGAGCGACGCCATCTCACGGACGTTCCACGAGAAGTCGTCGTCGTCATCGACGCGGATGGGCACCAGGGCGCCGGCATCGGTCGTCATCTCGAAGTCGCCGCCGTCGAGCCTGTAGTAGAAGACGTTGATCGTGGTGGTGAGGTCGAGCCTCTTCCAGAGCCTGTTCTTGCCTACAATCTCAAGGCCAGACGAGAGGCTTTGCGCCACGTTCTGGTTTGTCGTGAAGCGAACACCGCCGTCGACGTACGATATCTGCTGAATGACGTCGGACGAGGGACGGTAATAGGCCGAAAGAGAGAGCGTGTGGTCGTCCCAGTTCTCAATGAAGTTCAGCTCGAGACTGTGGGTGTACTCGGGCGTGAGCAACGGGTTTCCGAAAGAGATGTTGGCGGAGTCCGAGATGTTCTTGAAAGAGTTCATCTGACCTCCCATGGGCCTTCGGAGCCTGCGGGTGTAGTTGAGTTGCAGCTCCCGTTTCTCAGTGAGCTTAAAACTGAGGTAGGCCGTCGGGAAGATTGCCGAGTAGTCCTTCTTAAACTTGTCAGGCTCGGCGCCCTCATACTCCTGCTCAAAAGAGAAACTGGACGTGCGCACCTGCCACCACTCGCCCCGCAGTCCGACCTGGTAGCCGAACACCGATGTTACTCTGTGCTTCCAGTTGGCGTAGAGCGCATTGATGTCGCTGTCATACTTAAACCTGTTGAAGAGCGACTTGATGCTCAGAGTGCAATCCTCGTCGGAAAAAGTCTCAGTAGGGCTGTTCTCGCGCGAGAAGTCGCCTTGATACCCGGCCTCGATCTTGCCGAAGTCGGCGAGGGGTTGCTCATAATCGAGCCTTATCTCGTAGTTGCGGACAGAGATGGTGTTCTTCTGCCTCTGATAGGCGTTGTGCGCAATCTCGGCCATCTCGTCGTCAGTCAGTGGGCGGTCGATTGAAGGATAGTCGGCCAGTAAGAACGTGTTCTGGTCGTAATAAGTATCTCCGTCCATGTTCCATGCGTTCGCGTTGAACATAGCCTCGAGGAAATGCCCGGTCTGCCAAGTGTGGCGGTATGAGAAGTCGACATCATGCATGTTCATGTCGTCGTCATTATTGCTGAAACGCGAGCGGAAATAGGGGTTGAGAAGCGAGAACCCGTCATAGTTGCCGAGCTCGTAGTCAATAGTACTCTTCCTGTTACTGCTGCCGAACATGCCCATGTAGCCAAGAGATAGCTCATCGTTGCCCGTGAGGTGGAAAGTAAGCCCTCCTCGGAGGAAGAAGTTGTTGCCCTTCGCCTTGCCAGATTGCGAAGAGTTGAGAAACCCGGTGGGCAGACCATCGGAACTGAGGTAGTCACGATCAGTCCATCCGCCATTCTTATGGACACGCCTTCCGTAACCTACATTGGCATAAGCGTCAAATTTGGGTCCGCAATAGTTGATGTTTGCACCGACACGCCCACCCTTCATGCTATTGATCGAAAGCTGGACGCCGCCGTAATATCCCGCCTTGCGGTCTTTTTTGAGCACAATATTAATAATGCCAGCGGAACCCTCGGGCGAATATTTTGAAGATGGGTTTGTGATGACCTCGACATGGTCGATGCTCTCGCTCGGGAGCTGCTGAAGAATGTCACCTCGGTTATCTGAAGTTAACCCTTGCGCTTTGCCGTTAATCCAGACGGTCACGGACTGCGAGCCGCGCAAAGAGACGTTTCCCTCGGAATCAACCTCAACGCTCGGGATGTTATCAAGAACATCAGATGCCGACCCACCAACGGACGCAATGTCCTGACTTACGTCAAACACCTTCTTGTCAATCTCAAGCTTCATAGTCTGCTTCTGAGCTACTACAGACACTTCGTCGACCTTGTGAGACTCCTCCTCAAGCACGACATCGCCCACACTGACGTTTTTGTGAGGCTGGGAGACTACGATCGGCACTTCTCTCTTCTCGTATCCCATCATTTGAAACCTAAGGACATAATTCCCCTTTTTCACCCCGTCAATCGCAAAACCGCCGTCAACGTCAGACACTGACCCCTTGACCAATTTTTCGCCCTGATAAAGGATGGCGTTAGCAAAAGGCAGAGGCTGCCCCTGGACGTCAACAATCCTGCCGGTGACTTGGGCAAGGGCAGGCACGGCATGACATAACAAAACCGTCAGCAATGTGAAAAATAACCTCATCTGTGTAGTCTATAGAAATATGACACAAAGATAACCTATAGTTACGAAATATAAATCACCATAATCAGGGCATAAAATCTACAATAGCGGCTGTGCCGTTGACGTAGTAATAACAAAAGGCAGGCATCTCACGATATGAATGGAGCCGACAATATGAGAAGAGACAGGTGTCAATAGCCCGATAGCGAGAAACTGGCAAACGCGCACGCGGGATAAATCTCAGTTAGATGAAATCAGAAGTCACATGCTGATTGAGCGCCATAGCGGGGGCGCAAAAAAAAGCGGCCCCCCGCGGAACTTTCCGCAGGGGGCCGGCTCGTTTGTAAGGGGCGGCAACCTACTCTCCCACACTCGTGTGCAGTACCATCGGCGCGGGCGGGCTTAACTTCTCTGTTCGGGATGGGA